>JAISEB010000058.1 GCA_031264395.1 Treponema sp.
CATACCGTACGGCAACACGCATCCCCATCAGCACGTGGTTTATGCGGTGTCCTGAAAGCCCTTTCCCGGCCATCCATGTGAGCCAGTCGCGGATCATGGCCGGGGCAAGCCTTTGAAGCATTATCCCCTGGAATGGCGGAAATGGTGTAATGTGCCGCCTGACATCTTCATGGTTCATGTGGATGTAATAGACTGAGAGAGGGCGTTTTTTAACCAGGGCCGCTTCCCGGACATAAGGGGAATCCGGCGTCCAGAAATCTTCAAGATACTGAACGAAAGTCTTTGCCGCCGCTGCCGGCGTGAACCGTATTCCGGGCAGCATTTCCCGCGCGACTTGTTCCGCTTCATAGCGGCGCTGTTTCTTCCCCTCGGCAGGGACGCCGGTTGACCGGGTGGCGGCGTACCGATGTGAGGCTGCATCCCAGAACCGGACATACCATACCGGGCCGGCTTGGGTTTCTTTCAGGTACAGGGTAAAGGGCTTATGGATCTTTTTCGGGCGCATAACTATTCCTCAGCGTAAAATGTCACTTTACAGTGTCACTCAACGCTTTTAATGGGTTATGCCGCCCGTTTTCGGGTAGGCTGTAAATCGCTAATTTCTTATAACATAAGGAATTAGCTCATCTGCCCGGAAGAAGACTCGAACTTCCATGCTTTTGAAGGCACTGGTACCTGAAACCAGCGTGTCTACCAATTCCACCATCCGGGCGTACCGATGATGATAGCGTACTTCCCCGTTTCTGGTCAATACAATTCGGAACCGTTGATCGGCGCCGCCCAAGCCTCCCGCAAAACGCGAGCTTTCGGTTCGTTCGCGGTTTGCCGGGGCTCCTGCGGTTTTTGGTCAGGAAACGGCCGTATCCAGAGCCACTTCCATCATGCGGGTAAAGGTATTTTGACGTTCTTCGGCGCTGGTAATCTCATGGTTTACAAGGTTGTCCGAGATGGTGAGGATGCAGAGGGCTTCCCGGCCGTATTTGGCCGCCAGGGTGTACAGTTCCGCGCATTCCATCTCCACGCAAAGACAGCCGAAACGCGCCCAGAGCCGCCATTCGTCCGGGTTTTCGGTGTAGAACATATCCGAGGAGACCACCGGACCTGTCCGGGGATTCCAGCCCTTGGCCGCGGCCGCCTCATAGGCGGTTTTAAGGAGGCCGAAATCGGCCGTCGGGGCAAAATTCCGGCCGCCGAAACGGACGGCGTTCACCCCCGAATCGGTACAGGCGGACATGGCCAATACCAGATCCCGGACCTGTATTTTTTCCTGTATGGAGCCCGCGGTTCCGACCCGTATGGCTCTTTTTACCCCGTAGTCCCTGAAAAGTTCATTTACATAGATAGATATGGAAGGAATTCCCATGCCGGTGCCCTGAACGGAGATTTTTTTCCCCCGGTAAGTCCCGGTATAACCGAACATATTTCGTACTTCATTGTACTTTTTGGGGTTTTCAAGGAAATTTTCGGCGATAAATTTGGCCCGCAGGGGATCTCCGGGAAGCAAAACCGCCTCCGCAATGTCCCCCGGCCCCGCGGCGATATGAACAGACATGGTTCCTCCTGCTGCCGGTTTAAGGTATATTTTAATATATTGTGTACGGACGAAAAAAACAATGTTCTTTGTCCAGCCTCTTGATCTTTCCGGGCTTTTTTGTTATCCTCAGTTCACGCATAGTCGTGCGTTTTTTGTGCCCTTGTAGCTCAGTTGGCAGAGCACATCCATGGTAAGGATGCGGTCAGCGGTTCGATTCCGCTTGAGGGCTTCAGGCTGAAAAACGGAATCGAAGGGCCTTCCGGGGTAGAGGCGCTTGAGGAGGAAATATGGCGAGCAAAAAAACGGCGGTGGAATTGGTAGCGCTTCAGTGCAGCGAATGCAAGCGCCGCAATTATACCACGCAGAAAAACCGTCGGAATACTCAGGAAAAGCTGGAGCTGAAAAAGTACTGTCCTTATGACAGAAAACACACGCTGCACAAAGAGACCAAGATCAAGTAGTTTGCATAGGCCAGTAGCTCAATTGGTAGAGTATCGGTCTCCAAAACCGAACGTCGTGGGTTCGATTCCTACCTGGCCTGGATTGAGTGGAATTGCGGATACGGGCGGGAAACAGGGCGCCCGGTATAATCCTGTGGAATGGGGAGAGCATGAACAAACTGGTTCAATTTATCAAGGAATCTTATGTTGAACTCCGGAAGGTGGTATGGCCGGGCAGGGAGGACGTTGTCAGCTCGGTTAAAGTGGTTATTATTTCCACCGCCATTATCGCCATCGTCCTGGGCCTCGTGGACGTGCTGCTCCTTTTTGGAATAAGGCTGATTTTTTAGCGGAACAAGGGAAACAAATGGCGACAGGATGGTATGTCCTCCACACCTATTCGGGGTATGAGAACAAAATCGAAAAAACAATACACATGATGACCGGAAAGGGTGATCTGGACAAAGAAGTGGTCCGTGACGTAAAGGTTCCCTCCGAGGCAGTCGTGGAAGTCCGTGACGGCAAAAAACGGACGCAGATCCGCAAATTTCTTCCCGGTTATATCCTGGTGGAAATGGATCTGCCGGACGGGGACTGGAAAACCCCCTGTTCCCGCATCAGGAAAATCCCGGGTGTTACCGGTTTTGTGGGGACCCCCGCGGACAAGAAGCCCCAGCCGCTTTCGGGGGACGAGGCGCGGACCATACTGCAGAAATCCGGGGAAATCAAGGGCGAGCGGCCGGTCAGGACGCGCCAGTCTTTCTCCGCCGGGGAGCAGGTGAAGATCATAGACGGGCCCTTTGAGTCCTTCACCGGAACCATCGAGGATGTGAATCAGGAGAAAAACAAACTTAGAATCATGGTCGGCATTTTCGGGCGCAATACCCCGGTGGAAGTCGATCTTTTACAGGTTGAAAAACTGTAAAAACGCGCGCGTTTTTACATGACGGTGGGAGTTCCGCGAAAAAAGGGAACGCTAGTACCACAAAGGAGCAATGAATGGCGAAGAAGAAGATTGCGGCGTTTATCAAGCTGCAGTGCCCCGCGGGAAAGGCGACGCCCGCGCCGCCTGTCGGTCCCGCCTTGGGGCCGCACGGCGTAAGCGCGCCCCAGTTTGTCCAGCAGTTCAATGACAGGACAAAGAGCATGGAGCCGGGGCTTATTATCCCGGTGGTTATCACGGTTTACGCGGATAAATCGTTCACCTTTATCCTTAAAACCCCGCCGGCTTCCGTCCTTATCAAAAAGGCCATAGGTCTTGAAAAGGGTTCAAACGAATCCCACAAAACAAAGGTGGGTAAGCTGCCCCGGGTTAAATGCGAGGAAATAGCCAAAATGAAGATGGCGGATCTTTCCGCCAACGACATAGACGCCGCGATGCGTATCATAGCCGGCACCGCCCGGTCCATGGGTGTTGAGGTGGAAAAATGAAAAGCGGGAAAAAATACCGGGAAAGCGTCAAGAAATACAACGCCGAAAACAGTTACGAGCTTGCCGAGGCGGTGGGGCTTGTCAAAACCATGGCCTACGCCAAATTCGACGAAACCGTCGATCTTTCGGTCAAGGTGAACCTCAAGAAAAACCAGTCCGTGCGGGACACTGTGGTGCTTCCCCATCAGTTCAGGGGTGAAAAAAAGATTCTGGTTTTCTGCAAGCCCGAAAAGGAAAAGGAAGCGCAGGATTCAGGCGCGGCCTATGTGGGAGCCGATGATCTTATCGAAAAGATCAAGGGCGGCTGGACGGACTTTGACATCGCCGTGGCGACGCCGGACATGATGAAGGATGTCGGCAAGCTCGGTATGGTTCTGGGCCGCAAGGGGCTCATGCCGAACCCCAAGACCGGCACGGTGACCTTCGATCTCAAGGGCGCCCTTGCGGAACTTAAAAAGGGCCGGGTCGAATTCAGGGCCGATAAAACCGGCGTGGTTCATCTTGCCGTGGGAAAGGTTTCCATGGATGGTGAAAAGATAGTAGAGAATGTCAAAACCGTGGTGTCCGAAATAGAAAGGAAACGGCCCGCCGACGCAAAAGGCGATTTTATCCGTACCGTTTCGGTGGCGTCTACCATGGGACCCGGAATATGGGTAAATGCCAGGGCCGGGGAAAACTGAGGGAGGACCGCTAAAAATGGCAATAGTTGCGAAAAAGATACAGGACAGCAAAACCAGAGCCATAAAGGAACTGGCGGAAAGTTTTGGTTCGTCAAAGGATTTTATTTTCACCAATTACCGCGGGTTGACGGTGGAACAGATATCCGCCCTTCGGAAAAACCTGCGGGCAAAGGACGCCCGCTGCAAGGTGGTCAAGAACAACTTTGCCCGCCTTGCTTTCGAGGAACTCAAATGCCCCGATGTGTCGGCGTATCTTACAGGGCCTACCGCGGTGGTTATTGTGCCCAGGGACGCCAACGAGACCGCGAAGATACTCTTCGACTTTGCGAAGGAAGCCCAGGCGCTCAAGGTAAAGGGCGCCCTGATGGGGGACACGATCTATACGGCGTCCCAGACCGAGGCGTTTTCGAAACTGCCCGGCAGGCTGGAGCTTATCGCCATGCTCATGTCGGTAATGAACGGCCCGGCCAGGAATCTTGCCGCCGCCCTCAACGACATTCCCGCCCGGCTGGTACGGACGGTCAATGCGGTGGCCGCCAAAAAGGCCGAGCCCGCCGGTTAAGGGCGGGCGGAAAAACAGGCGGCCCGTCCTGGGGGCGGGGTGCGGCCTGTTTGTGAAAAAAGTTAAAGGCCCGTCAGGCTTCGTTTATGAAGGTTGCTGACCTGTCGGGTTTCTGCGCCGGGTAAACCGGGCGTGCATCGTATGAGGCGCGCAATATGTTATTGAGGAGAAGATAATATGGCAGCCCTTTCAACGGATCAGATTCTTGAGGCGATTTCATCCATGACGGTTCTGGAAGTTTCGGAACTGGTAAAGGCAATGGAAGAGAAATTCGGCGTTTCCGCGGCGGCCCCGGTTGCGGTAGCCGCGGCAGGCGCCGCTCCCGGCGCGGCCGCGGGCGGCGGAGACGGTGCGGAGGAGAAAACCGAATTCAATGTTATTCTCAAGGCTTTTGACGATTCCAAGAAAATTGCGGTTATCAAGGAAGTCCGGGCGGTTACGGGACTCGGGCTTAAGGAGGCCAAAGACCTTGTTGAAGGGGCGCCCAAGCCCCTTAAGGAAGGCATCTCCAAGGAAGAAGCCGCTAAAATCAAGGAACAGGTTACCGCTGCCGGCGGTACTGTCGACGTTCAGTAACCTGGTTTTGTCCGGAAGTTCCGGAAACATACAGTCTCGATTCTCAAGGGAGGAATCCTTCAGAAATCCGGCCGGGTTTCTGAAGGGTCCTTTTGTTTGTAAAGACGGCAAGCTATACGGATTGCACGGGGGAAATCAATGGTAAAAGGGAAGACGGCCGTGAAGAGGATCTACGTGGGCAAGGACATTCAGGATGTAATGGAACTGCCGGATCTGATTGATATACAGCTCTGTTCCTACGAACGGTTTCTTCAGCGGGAAAAGCTCAGGGCGGGGGAAAAACCTGATCTGCAGGGGCTGGAGGAAGTGTTCAGGAATACCTTTCCTGTTGAAAGCCCCAACGGCGACATGGTGCTGGAATACGAGTATTACATCCTTGATGAAGGCACCATCAAATTTTCCGAGCAGGACTGCAGGCAAAAGGGCCTTACCTACGCGGTATCCCTCAAAGCGCGGATCAACCTTATCTTTCAGCAGACAGGCGAAATACGCCAGAAAGACATTTATATGGGGGATATTCCCGTCATGACCGAGCGGGGCACCTTCATCATAAACGGCGCCGAACGGGTGGTTGTCTCCCAGATTCACCGTTCCCCGGGGGTTATCTTTAGTCATGAAAAGGGGATTTTCTCTTCCCGCATCATCCCGTACCGGGGGTCCTGGCTGGAATTCGAAATAGACCAGAAGCGGGAACTCATCTACGCCAAAATAGACCGGAAGAAGCGCATTCTGGGTTCGATCTTCCTCCGGGCGCTGGGTTATGAAACCCGCGAGGATATTATCAACGCGTTTTACAAGACCCGTATTGTTGAAATAACGGACGACAGGGAAACGCGGGAAAAGCTGTCCGGGTGCGTTCTTGCCGTTCCGGTGTGGGTGGATGAAAGCGATGAAAAACTTGGCGGAACGGGGGCCAAGGAGCCGAAGGGAGAAGGCGCCAAGACGGCGAAAGAAAGCGCCCGGGAGTCAAAGGAAGGGGGTAAGGGCTCAGGCGGCAGGGAAGATGAAAACCGGGGGAAGAAGAAACTGTACCGCGCCGGGGAAAAACTTCACCCCCATAATGTTGACGAACTTCTTTCCAACGGGATCTCTTCCGTGGAAGTTATCGACTTTGAGGCGGAAGGTTCCCTCAATTCCCTTATGCTTCTCAACTGTTTTGAACGGGAAGAGATCAAATTTGTCCGGGAAGACGCCCAGCGGGACGAGCCTTCCCGTGAGGACGCCCTTTCGGCGGTTTATTCCGTTCTCATGCCCGGAGAGACGATCACTGTGGAGGCCGCGGAGAAGGATCTTTTGGGGATGTTTTTTACCAGCCGCCGTTACGATCTTGGAAAAGTGGGGCGCTACAAGCTCAACAAAAAATTTGATTTCAAGCCGCCCCTGACCGATTTTACCCTTACCAAACAGGATATTATTGCGACGATGAAATTCCTTATCCAGGTCTGGGTTGGCGAGGAAAACATCGACGATATCGATCATCTGGGGAACAGGCGGGTACGTTCTGTCGGGGAACTCATGGCCAACACCATGAAGACCGCCTTTAGCCGCATGGAGCGTATTGCCAAAGAGCGGATGAGCCTCAAGGAAACGGACACCATCAAGCCGCAGGATCTTATTTCCATTAAACCGGTTGTGGCGGCCATCAAGGAATTTTTCGGTTCCAGCCAGCTTTCCCAGTTTATGGATCAGGTCAATCCCCTCGCGGAGCTGACCCACAAAAGGCGGCTTAACGCGCTGGGTCCCGGCGGGCTTTCCCGCGACCGGGCGGGCTTTGAGGTGCGGGACGTTCACTACACCCACTATGGCCGCATGTGTCCCATAGAAACCCCGGAGGGCCCGAATATCGGCCTCATTGTTTCACTGGCGAATTATACCAGGGTGAACGAATACGGGTTCCTTGAGACTCCGTACCGCAGGGTGCTCAAGGGGGTCGCCACACGTGATATCGAGTACCTTTCCGCCATGGACGAGGACCGGTACTACATAGCGCAGGCTTCCGCGAAACTCAACGGCAACGGCAGTTTTGCCGACGAGCAGATCTCCTGCCGCCGTCAGGGCGATTATACCACCCGTACTCCCGAAGACATTCAGTACATGGATGTTTCGCCGAAGCAGATCATTTCGGTTTCGGCGTCCCTCATTCCCTTTCTGGAACACGACGACGCCAACCGCGCGCTCATGGGTTCCAACATGCAGAGGCAGGCGGTGCCGCTGGTATTCCCCGAGGCTCCCATAGTCGGTACGGGAATGGAAGGGAAGTGCGCCTACGATTCCGGGGTGCTTGTCAAATCCAGGCGGAACGGAACGGTGGTCCGCGTTACCTCCCACGAGATCGTGATCAAACCGGAGGCGGGCAGTGCGGCCATAGCCGAAACCAACTCCGAAGGGTTTGACGTGTACCGTCTGGTAAAATTCCAGCGCACCAATCAGGATACCTGCTACAACCAGCGTCCCATTGTCAAAACGGGCGAAAAGATAAACGCGGGACAGGTAATTGCCGACGGGCCCGCCACAAAAAACGGGGAACTGGCGCTGGGCCGTAATATACTCGTGGGTTTCATGCCCTGGAACGGCTACAACTACGAAGATTCCATTCTTATTTCGGAGCGTGTGGTCAAGGACGACATGTTCACCTCCATCCACATCAAGGAATTCATTACCGAAGTACGGGAGACGAAGCTGGGGCCGGAAAAGATCACCCGCGACATTCCCAATACTTCCGAAAAAAGCCTTGACAACCTTGACGGGGAAGGGATCATCCGGGTAGGGGCCAAGGTCCGTTCCGGGGACATCCTTGTGGGAAAGGTGACCCCCAAGAGTGAAACGGAAACCACGCCCGAGTTCAAGCTCCTCAATTCCATATTCGGCGAAAAGGCCAAGGAGGTCCGCGATTCTTCCCTCCGGGTGCCGCACGGCATTGAGGGAACCATCATCGACATTCAGCGGCTCAAGCGTACCCAGGGGGACGATCTTAACCCCGGCGTTGACGAAGTGGTCAAGGTGCTTATCGCCACCAAACGCAAGCTCCGCGAGGGCGACAAGATGGCCGGCCGCCACGGCAACAAGGGCGTCGTTGCCCGCATTCTTCCCGAAGAAGACATGCCGTATATGGAAGACGGCACTCCGCTGGACATCTGCCTTACCCCGCTGGGGGTGCCTTCGCGCATGAACATAGGCCAGCTTCTGGAAACGGAATTGGGATGGGCGGGCTCCACGCTGGATGAATGGTATTCGACCCCGGTGTTTCAGTCTCCTTCCACGGAGCAAATAGAAGAGAAACTCAGGGAAGCGGGGCTGCCGGTTACCAGCAAGACCGCGCTCAGGGACGGCAGAACGGGCGAACCGTTTGTGAATCCCATTTTCTGCGGGATGATCTACTTCCTCAAGCTCCACCACCTTGTAGACGACAAGATGCACGCGCGCTCCACCGGGCCCTATTCTCTTGTGACCCAGCAGCCTTTGGGCGGCAAGGCCCAGTTCGGCGGCCAGCGGCTTGGTGAAATGGAAGTGTGGGCGCTTGAGGCCTACGGCGCGGCCAATACCCTGCAGGAACTCCTTACCATCAAGTCGGACGACATGATGGGCCGGTCCAAGATCTACGAGGCTATTGTCAAGGGAGAGCCTTCCACAACGGCGGGAATCCCCGAATCCTTCAATGTTCTGGTTCAGGAACTCCGCGGGCTTGCCCTGGACCTTACGATCTATGACCTTAAAGGCAAACAGATACCGCTTACCGAGCGGGATGATGAACTGATAACGAAGTCCGGTTCCAATTTTTAGAAAGCCGGTATGCGGCTGGAGAAAGGCGGAAGGTGTTGTGGTGAACGGCCGGGAGCGGCGAACAAGGAGAGTATATGCGGGACATTCAGGATTTTGATTCGATCATGATAAAGCTGGCCTCCCCGGAGATGATACGGGCGTGGTCCTACGGCGAGGTAAAAAAACCGGAGACGATCAATTACCGGACGCTCCGGCCCGAAAAAGACGGCCTTTTCTGCGAGCGTATCTTCGGGACGACCAAAGAATGGGAATGTTACTGCGGTAAATTCAAGTCCATACGCTACAAGGGCGTGATCTGCGACCGCTGCGGCGTTGAAGTTACCCACTTCAAGGTGCGCCGTGAGCGTATGGGCCACATAGAACTGGCCGCCCCGGTTTCGCATATTTGGTACTACCGTTCAGTTCCCAGCCGCATGGGCCTGCTCCTGGATCTTCCCATGACGGCCCTCCGTTCGGTGCTCTACTATGAAAAATACGTGGTCATAGACTCGGGGGACACTGATCTTAAAAAGATGCAGCTCCTTACCGAGGAAGAGTATTACGAAGCGCTGGAACGTTACGGCGGGGCCTTCTCCGCCGGCATGGGCGCCGAGGCGATACGGACCCTTCTTGAAACTATCAACCTCGATCAGATTGCCGCGGAACTGCGGGCCAAAATGATAGAGAAAGGCGCGAAGAGCGACAAGCGCCTGTTGAAGCGCATCGATATTGTCGAGAATTTCCGCAATTCCAGCAATAAGCCCGAGTGGATGATACTCGAGGTTATCCCGGTGATACCGCCGGAGCTGCGCCCCATGGTTCAGCTTGACGGCGGGCGCTTTGCCACAAGCGATCTCAACGATCTGTACCGCCGGGTAATCAACCGGAACAACAGGCTGAAGCGCCTGCAGATGCTCAACGCCCCCGATATTATCATACGGAACGAAAAGCGCATGCTGCAGGAAGCGGTGGACGCGCTGTTCGACAATTCCAAGAAGAAACGGGTGGTAAAGGGCGCAAGCAACCGGCCCCTCAAATCGATAAGCGACATGCTCAAGGGAAAGCAGGGCCGTTTCAGGCAGAACCTCCTTGGAAAGCGCGTTGACTATTCCGGCCGGAGCGTCATCACCGTCGGGCCGGATCTCAAGATGTGGCAGTGCGGGCTTCCCACCAAAATGGCGCTGGAACTCTTCAAGCCCTTTATCATGAAGAAACTTGTGGACAAGGATGTTGTCTACAACATCAAGAAAGCGAAGATGCTGGTGGAGGCGGAAACTTCCGAGGTCTTTGCCGTTCTTGACGAGGTGGTCAAGGAACATCCTGTGCTTCTTAACCGGGCGCCTACGCTGCACCGGCTGGGGATTCAGGCGTTTGAGCCCGTGCTTGTCGAGGGAAAGGCCATCAAGCTTCACCCGCTTGTCTGCCACGCCTTTAACGCCGACTTTGACGGCGACCAAATGGCGGTTCACGTGCCCCTTACCCAGGCGGCCCAGATGGAGTGCTGGACCCTCATGCTCAGTGTCCGCAATCTCCTTAACCCGGCCAACGGGAAAACAATCGTGTTTCCGTCGCAGGATATGGTGCTGGGGATTAACTTTCTTACAAGGATCAAGCCGAATGCCAAACGTCCCGGCTCCGCCAGAGACGGGACAAAGAACAGGATTCCTTCCTATTCCACGGTGGAGGAGATCTACATGGCGGTGGAGGCCGGTTCCCTTGAATGGGAGGCGGTGATACGGGTACCTCCGCCCAAACTGCCGGTGTGGGACAAGGTTGGCCACGAGGCGGAAACCGGGCGCGACGGCCTTATTGAAACGACCGCGGGCCGCCTTGTGTTCAACGAAGAGCTGCCGCCGGAAATTCCTTTCATCAATTATGAACTAAAGGACAAGGAACTGCGGGCCCTTATCGAAAACATCTTCGGTGAAAAAGGCTCCTGGACCACGGTCTGCATGCTCGACGCCATTAAATCCACGGGCTATAAATACGCGACGGTTTTCGGCGCCACCATTGGCGTCGACGACATTGTGGTGCCCAAAGAAAAGACCGAAATGATAAACAAGGCCAACAGGGAAGTTGACTCCATTCAGAAGCAGTACCGCCAGGGGCACATTACCCAGGAGGAGCGGTACAACCGTGTTGTCGAAGTCTGGTCAAGGACCAACGAGGATCTTACCAACATCATGATGAAGACCCTGGAAGCGGACCGCGACGGCTTCAATTCAGTCTACATGATGGCGAACTCCGGCGCCCGGGGAAGCCGCAACCAGATACGCCAGCTTGCCGGTATGCGCGGCCTCATGGCCAAGCCTTCCGGGGACATTATAGAGCTTCCCGTCAGGTCCAACTTCAAAGAGGGCCTTTCGGTTATCGAATTCTTCATCTCCACCAACGGCGCCCGCAAGGGGCTTGCCGATACGGCGCTCAAGACCGCCGAGGCCGGCTACCTGACGCGGCGGCTTGTGGACATAGCCCAGGACGTGGTGGTAAACGAGGACGACTGCGGCACCATCAACGGCATTGCCTATTCGGCCATTAAGGACGGCGAGGATATTGTGGAGCCCCTCTCCGACCGCATCGTGGGCCGTTACACCCTGGAGCGGGTCAAGCATCCTATTACGGGGGAACTTATCATAGATGTTAACGAGGAGATCACCGAGGACATAGCCGCCGCCATAGAGACCGCGGGAATAGAGACCGTGCGTATACGGACGGTCCTTACCTGCGAGGCAAAGCACGGGGTCTGCCGCCGCTGTTACGGCCGCAACCTGGCGACAAACCGTTCGGTGGATATAGGCGAAGCGGTGGGAACCATAGCGGCCCAGTCCATAGGCCAGCCGGGCACGCAGCTTACCATGCGGACCTTCCATATAGGGGGCGTTGCCACCAAGATAAGCGAGGAAAACAGAACCTTCCTTAAATACCCTGTGTACATCCGCGACATTACGGGGGTTCATGTGGAACTTCCGTCGGGGCACTGGCTTTTTACCCGCAAGGGGTACGCCGTGGTCAACAAGGTGATGAAGGAATACCGCCTTGAAGCAAAGGACAGCCTCCTTGTGGAGAACGGCAAGAAGATCATCCGGGGCGAGCCTGTCATAAAGCGCGGGAACAAGGATATCCTTTCCACCGAAATAGCCTACGCCATGGTGAAGGAAGGTGAAAACGGGACTATCCTTTACCTTATCGGCCAGGATCAAAAAATAGAGATACGCAACGGTTCGGAACTGGTGGTAAAGAAGGGAGAAGTGGCGGAAGCGGAAAAAACCATCGCCACATTTGATCCCTTCTCGGACCCCATCATCGCCGAAGCCGGCGGGATCGTAAAATACGAGGACATTATCCCCGGTTCCACTCTCAAGGAAGAAATAGACGAGGAAACGGGAAACACGGAAAAAAGGATCACCGATTTTCAGTTTGAAAGCAAACAGCCGAGGATCTTCATTGTGGACGAGGAAGGGACGGAGCTTGCCTCCTACTTTCTGCCCGGAGGGGCCGTCATACTGGTTGACGAGGATGAAAAAGTACACGCCGGAAGGACAATCGCCAAAACCTTTAAGGAATCCGCGAAGGCTTCCGACATTACCTCGGGCCTTCCCCGCGTCAGCGAACTCTTCGAGGCCCGCAAGCCGAAGAATCCCGCCGTTCTTGCCCAGGTTTCCGGTATTGTCCGTTTCAAGGGCATCGTCAAGGGCAAGCGGGTGGTGATCGTTGAGGACGGTTTCGGCAAGGAATACAAACATCTTATCCCCATGGCAAAACGGCTTCTTATCCGGGACGGTGATACCGTAGAGGCGGGGGAATCGCTCTGCCTGGGCCTTACTAATCCCCACGACGTGCTGCACATACTGGGCGAAAGCACCCTTCACCGCTATCTCATGGACGAGATACAGCAGGTGTACCGCCTCCAGGGGGTTTCCATCAACGACAAGCACATCGGCGTCATCGTGCGCCAGATGATGCGGAAGGTGGAGATTGTCGCCGTGGGGGACACGCGGTTCATCTACGGCGCCATGGTGGACAAGTACAAGTTCCACGAGGAAAACCGCCGGGTCATGGCGGAAGGCGGCCAGCCCGCCGTCGCCAAGCCCATGTTCCAGGGGATTACCAAGGCTTCCCTTAACATTGACTCTTTCCTTTCCGCCGCGTCTTTCCAGGAGACTACCCGCGTGCTTACCAACGCCGCCATAGCCGGATCAACCGATTATCTGCGCGGCCTTAAGGAAAACATCATCATAGGGCATCCCATTCCGGCTGGTACCGGCATGAAGCGCTACCGGCAGATCAAGCTGTTCGATGAGGATCAGCAGGATCTGGATCTGTACATGCAGGAGATCCTTGAGCGGCGCAGGCTTGAAGTTGCGGAAGCGGAAAACGAGAGCGAAGAAGAAGAGTACGCCCCCGAAGGGGAAGAAGCGGAAACGGAGGAATAGCTTCCCCAAAAGGAAACGCCCCGTCTTTCCCCCTTGCTTAGGGGGAAACGCCCCCGCCTTCCCCCTTTGCTTAGGGGAATATCTTGAAGCCGACGCTCATGACAAAGTCCGTGCGCGGCAGATATTCTGGTGAACTGAAACTTGAATACCCCCCCTGTTCTTCCTTGACGACATAGCCTGTCGCCGGATCGAAGGTTGTCTGCCCGCCCCTGGTGTAGCGCGTAACGACTATGCCCGCTTCGGCAAAGAGGGACAGGGGGATTTTTCTTGTCTTGAGGCTGTAGCTTCCGCCTATTTTGAACACATGGCGCCACTGGTATACGCCGTCCTTAAGGAAGGATTTTTCCGTGTTGGCGTCTTTGTAGATCTTGTCCCCCAGCGAGGAGCCGTCCACGCGCCCGCTGCCCCAATCGGCGCCGTGGCGTATCATTTGATACTGGGCGTGGATATTCGCGCCGGGAAGCATCATGGCCTCGATGCGCAGAAGCGCTTCGTCGCTGTTTGGCGGCAGATAGATGCCAAGCGATTCGCCGTTGTTTATATAGGCGGTGTCCATGGGAACGCGGGTCCAGGGCGTTTCGGTGTATTCGTGGGTATAGCAGTAAGGCTCTACCTTGGTGTAACGCAAGGTAAGGGACGCGAAGGGAAGCCAGGGGATGTGTATCTTCGTACCCCCCTGAATCGCGTACATGTTCCTGTCCTGATGAAGAAAACTGCCGATTCCCGTGTCGAAGCGGGCCTCGTCAAGGTAAAGGCTGCCCCAGACCTTGAATTTGCCGGGTATGCGTATTTCAAGATCGCCAAAGAGCGCGAGATTGTCAAAGTCGCCCACGTTGTTCTGATAGAAGAAATTGCTGTTTACCGGGAAGAAGTAGCCCAGATCGAAACGCTTGGGCCACACGGTGGCGCTGCCGAAGTCGATATGGATGAACTTTCCCGGATTAAACTCCAGCATGGCAAGGGTAAACAGATTCTGGAAGGGATCGGCGTCCATCCACTGATTGCTCGTCTTCAGGTATTCAAGGGCGCCTGTGAGGAAGGAGAAGTTCATCCAGCGCGTCACAATGGCGCTGCCTTCGGCGGCTACAAAAGGGCGGGCCGAGGCGTTGAGCACGAGGCTTGCCCCGTTTCCTTCGGGGCCCCAGTCCCGCCTCATCCTGCCGAAGCGGAACGCCAGACGCCTGTCAAAAAAGGACGCGTTTATTTCGGAAATAATTTCGTAGCCAAAGGCCACGCTGTCCGGCCACGCGTGATACCCGCCGAGATCCGCCGGGGGAAATACCGCTCCTTCCCAATCCTTGGTGAAGGTTCCCGGAAACCAGGCCGGAATATCGTAGACAAGCGAATAGGACTGGGGGTAGATGTCGTAATGGTAGGTATGGGTAATAGGGATGCCGTACGCGTCGAAATACGGGGGCCCGCCGTAAGGATCGGCTGGCCTTCCGTATTTTGTGTCGATATAAGGCGGATTGGGCCTGGCCCCCAGTATATCCCGGTCAGCATACAGAAAGCCGCCCTTTACGTTGAAATTCCAGGAAAAGCGGTTTCCCATATCCCCGGCCATGTACAGTGTTCCCATGTTGACGCTGCCCAAGGCAGTGTCCGGAACCCTGAACGAAAACACGCTTTCCCAGTTAACGCCGCCTTCAAACGAAAACCTTGTTCCGCTTTCGAACAAGTTATTGGAATAATAGCGCCCTTCCTGGTAGCTGAGGCCCTCGCTGCGCTCAAAGGATTCAAGAAGTTTCCGTACTATGACATTCTCCCGGTCTGAAATTCCCGCGTTAAGAATTTCGGTCAGCATGTTCTTGACCTGTCCGCCCGGCCATGGTTTCGCGGACGGGGGAGGGGTTACAAGGCCGCGGAGAACGGCGTTTTCTATGACGGCATACACGTCGCTGTCAAGCGGGATTGAATTGTGCTCCTGGGCGTTAAGCGCCGGCGGGACGAGGAGGCAGAGAATGCATACAAACCATGCGGAAAACTTCATGCTTTTAGTCTACTTCAAAAAAGCCGTTTTGGTAAGCCGCCGGTGCGGAAGCCGCCGCGGCCGGCCTTCACCAGAGTTGTTCAATAACCGGAGTTTTGAACAACTTCCGCTTGAAAACGCGGTTACTCCGCTTCGTAGCCGGCCTCTTTTACGGCGGCCGTCATTGCGCTCAGGTCCACCGAATCTTCGTGAACCACGACGGCGCTCTTTTTTTTAAGATTGACCTTTGCGGCAGAAACGCCCGCTATTCCTTCAAGGGCTTCGGTGACGTGCTTGACGCAGTGTTCACAGGACATCCCTTCTATGTGCAAGGTAGTCTTCATTTTATGCTCCTTACCGTCTATAATAGCAAATGGGCATATTTTGTAAAGATTGCGGGGAAAGGGATGCGGTACAGAACAGACATAAAGACGGGCAATTCAATATCCGCGCTGGGATACGGCTGTATGCGCTTCCCCAAAATTCCCGGCGCCGCCGGTATGAGGAAGATCGAGGAACTCATAGTCCGTTCCGTTAACGGAGGGGTGAATTACTTCGATACCGCCTTTATCTATCCGGGAAGCGAGGATGCCCTTGGCGCGGTTCTTGAAAAGAACGGGCTGAGGAAGAAGGTGTTTATCGCCACCAAGCTGCCTGTGGTGATCCTTAAGGGGCCGGATGATTTTGACCGCTATTTCAGGATGTCCCTTAAACGGCTCAGGACGGATTACGCGGACTATTACCTTATGCACATGCTTACGAACCTTGAACTGTGGAACAAACTTGTTTCCTGGGGAATTACGGACTGGATAGCGCGGAAGAAAAAAAGCGGCGAAATACGGAGCGCCGGTTTTTCGTTTCACGGAAGCAGTCCCGAATTTCAGAAAATTCTTGACGGTTACGACTGGGATATGACCCAGATTCAGTACAACTATTCCGACGAGAATTTCCAGGCCGGGACTGCCGGCCTCAAGGCCGCCGCGAAGAAGATGCCCGTGGTGATCATGGAGCCGCTTCTTGGGGGAAAACTCGCCGCGCTTCCCCCGGAGGCGGAGGGTCTTTTCAGAAAGGCCGATCCTTCCCTTTCGCCCGCCGGCCGCGGCCTTAACTGGGTGTGGAACAGGGAAGAGGTTACGTCGCTGCTTTCGGGCATGAGCGCCATGGGCCAGCTTGAGGAGAACCTTGCCCTCGCGGACAGGGCGGAACCGGGGATGCTCGGGGAGGAGGATCTGGATCTTTACCGCCGGGTGCTCGAAGTAGTGAACCGCGGCTTTAAAATACGCTGTACCGGCTGCAACTACTGTATGCCCTGCCCGCGCGGGGTCAATATTCCTTCTTCCTTTGCCGCCTATAATCTTTCGTATTCCATGGGTTATATCGAAGGGATGAAACACTTCGTTACCAGTACCGCGGTGGTCTCCGAGAAGACGGGAAGCCCCGGCCTTTGCGTACAGTGCGGCCGGTGCGAACAGCACTGTCCCCAGCATCTTCCCGTTATTGAATATCTCGCCATGGTAAGGAAGCGCATGGAACCCCTCTGGTTCCGCCTCTTTGTCTTTGCCGTCCGCGCCATTCTGGGTAAAAACCGGAAGGCGGCCGCCTCGTGAGGTTCCGGCTTGTGAATCGCCGCTTTATGAAACGCCGCCTTGTGAGAGGCCGGCCCGCACGATGCCTCACGGGGTTTTCGCGGGCGACGGGATGCCTTGTCCTCCTCCTGTGCTGCGCCGCGGGCTGCGGGCGCGCTTCTCCAGGAAATTCAGGCGGCCCTTCCGCGCCCTCAGGCGGTCCTGTCGTCGCGGTAAGCATACTGCCGCAGGACTGGTTCGTGTCGCGCGTTTCGGGGGGCAGGGCCCGTACAGTTGTTCTTGCCGGTCCGGGACAGAACCCCCACACTTACGAACCTTCCCCAAAACAAATGGCGGGCCTTGCCGGAGCGGGCGTGTGGATTCTTTCGGGCGCCGAATTTGAAACGGGCCTCCGTCCCAGGGTCGCCGCCCTTTTTCCCGGCCTCCGCATTGTTGACGGGACCGAAGGGGTGGTTTTTCGCCGGCTTGAGGAGCATGACGACGATGATCATGACGAAGGAAACGGCGGTTTTGACCGTCATACCTGGCTGGGAAGGAATCCCGCCAAGATCCTCGCCTCCCATATCAGGGACGCGCTCATTGTCCTTGATCCTGACAACGCGGATTTCTACCGCCGCAACTGCCAAACGCTCACGGATGAAATAGACGCCGAATTCGACAGGCTCGGGAAGGAGCTTGCCCCCCTGCGGGGAAGGGCCGTCTTTGTGTATCATCCCAGTTTCGGTTATTTTCTGGATGAATTCGGAATAAAACAGGAGGCGGTGGAAACAGGGGGAAAGGAGCCGGGGCCCCGGGATCTTGGCCGTCTTATAGAAAAGGCGAAAAGGGAGAAGGCGGCGGTTATTTTTGTACAGGCGCAGTTTCCGGCAAACGCCGCGGCGACTGCCGCCCGGGCCGCGGGCGCGGAACTTGTTCCCCTTGATCCCCTTGATCCGGACTGGTCCGGCAACATACGCCGCATGGGCGGCGCGCTCCTTAAAGCTCTGGAACCGCACGGAGTCCAGGATGGCTAAACCGGAGGCCGTTTTTAAAGATCCTTTGGGGAAGAATTCCCTTCCCTTTCATCCTCTTCACAGGCGCGTCGCGCTTGAATTTGAAGGCGTGTCTTTTTCCTACGGGGAGACGAAGGTGCTGGAAAACGCCGCCTTTCACATACACGAGGGGGAATTTGTCGCCCTTGTCGGCCCAAACGGTTCGGGCAAGACGACGGTGCTCAAGCTGCTTCTGGGGCTCCAAACGCCCGACACGGGAAGAATAGACCTTTTCGGCGCACGTGTAGGGTACGTTCCCCAGCAGCCGCCCGGCGACGAGATCTTTCCCATTTCGGTTCGTGACGTGGTGCGCATGGGGCGGCTTCTTCCTTTCCGCCTGTACTCGAAGAAGGACAGGGCCGCCGCCGAAGACGCCCTCCGGCAGGCGGAGATCTTCGATCTTGCGGACCGCCCCTACGGCGCCCTTTCGGGCGGGCAGCGGAGGCGCGTCCTTGTCGCCCGCGCGCTTGCCGCCGGGCCTGATATTCTCATCCTTGATGAGCCTACCGCGAACATGGACGCCGAAAGCGGGGAGCGGCTCTTTGAAATTCTGGGGAAACTGAAAGGGAAGGCTACCATTCTGATAGTAACCCACGATACGGATTTTGTTTCTTCCCTTACCGACCGCGTTCTGTGCATGGGAGACGGCGGGGAGCCGCGTTACGGCGGAGGCCGCGGCATCCTCCAGCACCGCACCGAGGCGGAAGCGCGCGGCGTTTCGCGGGTGATTCACGGCGGCGGCGTTCCCGCCGGCCTCTGTTACGGCGAAGGCGGGGGGGAATCATGCGGTGACGGGGACGGGCGTTCGTGAAGGATTTTATCGCGGCGCTTCTGGGCACACAGGCGCCCTTTGTAAGGAACGCCCTTTTTGCCGGCCTCCTTTCGGCCGTGCTTTTTGGAACCATCGGCTCCGTGGTGACGGTGCGGCGAATCGGAAGCCTCGCGGGCGCCGTTTCCCACGCCGTTCTGGGCGGCATAGGCATGGCCCTGTATTTTTCCGCGGCGGGAATACTGCCGGGCTTTCCCCCCATAGCCGGCGCCTTCGTGTTTGCGGTGCTTGCGGCGCTTGTCATAGGCATTGTGTCGCTCAAGGCAAAGCAGCGTGAAGATACGGTTATAAACGCCATATGGGCCATAGGAATGAGCCTTGGCGTTCTTTTTATGGCGAAGACGCCCGGTTACACCGATCCGCAGGCGTATCTTTTCGGGAACATACTGCTCATCTCAAACAGGGATCTTGTTCTTCTTGGCGTTCTTGACGTGTTTGTCCTTTTTCTTGTCCTGCGCTTTTACCCGCAGATTGAGGCTTCTTCCTTTGACGGCGAATTCGCCAGGGTGCGGGGCGTGCCCGTAGGCGCGGTGTTTCTTGTCCTCCTTGGGATCACCGCCTGCGCCATCGTGCTGCTCCAGACCTTCGTGGGAATCGTCATGGTAATAGCCATGCTGACCCTTCCCGCGGGATGTTCCTCCGTTTTTTCACGGAGCCTCGGCGGCATGATGATCGTAAGCTCGCTTTTTTCGGCCGTTTTTTCCGCCGCGGGGCTGGCGGCGGGCTGGGCTTTCGACGTTCCGGTGGGAGCCATGACGGTGATCATCGCGGGAACGGTGTTCCTGGGCATGTCGGCGCTGAGGGTTTTGAAGGGGAAAAATCGCGTTTTTAAGAGGAAGTTGTTCAACAACTCCAGTCATTGAACAACTCTAACGGCCCGTTACCGTTTGTTCCCGCCCGCGATAACTTCCCATTGTGAAATCAGCATGCCTAAAAGCATCAGCGCGAAACCCAGAAAGGTAAAGGTCCCCGGTTTTTCCCCAAGTATGATGATGCCCCCGAAGGCGGCGAAGGAACTTTCCAGGCAGAGAATAATGGTCGCGTGCGCCGGCGGGGCGTTCTTCTGCGCCACCACCTGAAGGGTGTAGGCAATCCCCACCGAGGCCAGCCCTCCGTAGAGTATGGGAACCGATCCGTTGATAAAACGCTCCCATGAAAAAGATCCGTCCGTAAGGGAAGAGGCAAGGGCAAAGAGGGACCGCCAGGGCTGTTCCCTGAAACTGCCGGAGATACGGGAAGCCCAGGAATTGACATGGGGTTCAAGCAGGAGGGCGGCGATAAAGGCCAGAAAGGAACACCATGCAAACTGTCCGGCCGAAAGCCGTATGGGATCGATGTGCTTTACAAGACGGTCTATGATGAGTACATGACAGGCGAAGAGGACCGCGCAGGCGGCGGTGAGGATGTCCCCAGGATTGATCCCCCCTCCGCCTGTCAGCGCGCTGAGGCAGTACAGTCCTGCCAGCGTAACGAAGGCACCTATCCATGTCGGAAGTCCCGTTTTTCTTCCCAAAACAACGCCGAATATGGGGGTGAGTACGACATAAAGGCTGGTAATAAACCCGGAATTCCCGACTGTGGTGAACATGAGCCCGGTCTGCTGCAGGGCCACGGCCGCAAAGAGGCAGCTTCCGGCCGCGATGGCGGAGGCGGCCGCCTTTCCCCTGCCGTACGCGCCGCCGGGAATATCCCCTTTTTTCCCGAGGACAACAAGGGGAAGGAGGGAAATGCTCCCCAGCAGAAAACGGATCGCGTTATAGGTAAAAGGCCCGGTGTATTCCATGCCGGACCTCTGGGCGACAAATCCAAAGCCCCAGATTGCCGCTGTCAAAAGCAGCAGCACATCGGAGCGGAGAGCCTGTTTATTCATGCCGGGTCCGGGGCTACCGTTCTTCCCGTATCAGGGCTTCGCTGAATCCCGCCGCGCCTATCTTCAGGCTTACCGGATTTATGTCCGCCGCCCGTATGCCCGCGAGTACCACCCGGTAAAAATCGCCGTTCCGCTCATAGGCGGGACTGAGTCCGGCGTTTCTGAGTTTTTCAAAGGCGTCCATCGCGTTTCTGGGAACCTTGTAGGAGCCAATTTGAAGGCGGTACACCTTGTCCCTTTCCGGGGTAATGGACGGGATCAGCTTCACGGCGGTTGCCGAATATTCCCGGATGTCCTGTGGCGTATTCTGAACGGGCGGCCTTTCCCCGGACTGTTGTACCACAGTCCCCGCCGCGCCGTTCCGCGCGGGCGCATTCCACGCGGACTCTTGCCCCGCAATTTCCGTTGTGTTGTTCTGCGCGCTCCGCGTCGTATTCCACGCGGGCTGTGGTGTAACAGGCGGCTGTGCCGGCTCCGTTCGCGCCGGTTCTGTCCGCGCCGGCTCCGTCCGCGCTACGGCCGGCCTTCCTTCGGCGTTCAGCATTTGGGAAGGCGTCCCCTCGACAATGACGGGGGCGGTCCCGGTACTTATTATGTCAAGCTCCGCCGCGGCGGCTCTGGAAACATCGATGATACGGGCGGATACAAAGGGGCCCCTGTCGTTTATGCGGACCGTAACCTTCCTGTTGTTTTGTTTATTGGTAATGGTTACCGTTGTTCCGAAGGGAAGGGTTGGATGGGCCGCCGTAAAAAGAGTCGAGTTGAAGATCTCTCCCGAGGCGGTAGGCCGGCCGTCAAATTCGGGACCATACCAGGAGGCTATTCCTTCCTGCCGGAAAAGGCTCCCCCCGGCCGTCTCCTCTGAAAAGGCGAAGACAGCAAGAACCATGCTGAAAAAGAAGATCGCGTTTATTCGTTTCATGATCAAAGTATCGGCTTTTGGCGGAAGGAAGTGAACAGCGCCATTCGATGGGGGTCTAATATCCCGCTCCTTGGGCTAAACTTGACCCACACCTCGGAATATGATCACACTGTGCCGTAAAAGAAGACTTACCGCGAGAACGCCGATGCCCTGCCGGACGCGCAGTAATTCCGAATTCAAAACAACCACAGACAGGCACAGACCAACACGGACAAAATATACATTTGAAACCAAGGAAGTCCGTTCTGTCCGTGAAGTCCGTGGTTTCTTTTTCTTCCCTTTTTTCTTCAACTTCTCCGGGGGTTCTTCATTTTTTCGCGCCTTTCCTTTGGCGCGTTCCGGACGTTTTGCCCGTTCCGGGTGGTTTGTCCGTTCCGGATGTTTTGCCCGCCCGGGACGCCCTGTTAGCTTCCGGCGCCTTGCCCAGCTCGCCGATGCGCTGTATTTCATCGCGTATCGCCGCGGCTTCCTCAAATTCGAGTTTCTTCGCGTGTTCGAGCATCTCGTTTTCAAGCGCCTTGACAAGCTGTTTTCTCTGGGCGGGGACAAGTACGTTGTAGGATCTTTTGAGCACCTCAATGGACGCGGCGGCGGCGTTTTCGGCTTCCTCGGCATGGCGTTCCAGGATGGAGGCTATGGCTTTTTTTACCGTGGCGGGGGTAATGCCGTGCTTCCTGTTGTAGTCCGTCTGTATCTGCCGCCGCTTTTCGGTTTCGGCAATGGCCTCTTCCATGGCGGGGCTCATCCTGTCGGCATACATGATGACCTTGCCGGCGGCGTTGCGGGCCGCCCTTCCTATGATCTGCACAAGGCTTGTGAGTGAACGGAGAAAGCCTATCTTGTCGGCGTCAAGGATGGCGATGAACGAAACTTCGGGAAGATCTATCCCTTCACGGAGAAGGTTGATCCCCACAAGAATGTCAAAATCTCCCTGCCTGAGGCTGGTGAGTATTTCAACCCGCTCTATCGTTTCGACTTCACTGTGAATATAACGAACCTTGAGTCCCAAGCCGGAAAGATAATCGGTAAGATCTTCGGCCATTTTCTTTGTCAGGGTAAGAATAAGGGAACGTTCCCCGGCCTTTATGCGCTTCTTTACTTCGGCGTAAATATCCTCCATTTGCCCTTCGCTTGGCCGTACTTCTATTTCCGGGTCCAGAAGGCCCGTCGGCCGTATGAGCTGCTGCACCACCTGGCTTGACTGTTCGATTTCGGTTTTTCCCGGAGTCGCCGAAACATAGATTGTTTTGTCCAGCCGCCCGGCAAATTCGTCGTAGCGCAGGGGCCTGTTGTCCAAGGCGCAGGGAAGGCGGAAGCCGTAATCCACAAGACTCTGTTTGCGGGAACGGTCCCCCGCGTACATGGCCCCAATCTGCGGAAGGGTAACGTGGCTTTCATCGATAAAGGTCAGATGCCTCGGCGTTCCGCCGGGCGTCTTGGGAAGGTAGTCGATGAGGGTGTCGGGCGCGTCGCCGGGCCTGCGGCCCGAAAGCGGGGCGGAATAATTTTCTATGCCGGGACAGTAGCCCATCTCGCTGAGCATTTCAATGTCATATTCTACCCTCGTTTTAAGCCGCTCCGCCTCGAGGATCTTTCCCGTGCTTTTAAGGAATTCCAGCCTTTCGGCAAGCTCGTCCTTGATGCGGCCAATGGCGCCTGAAATCATGTCGCCGGGCATGACAAACTGCTTTGCCGGGTAAATAACAGCCCTGTCCAGTTCTTCCAGTATTTTGCCGGAGACAGGATCGAAGCGCCTGATCCGTTCGACCCTGTTCCAGTCCAGATCCGCGCGGTATGCGTCTTCAAGGTACGCCGGGTATATTTCAAGCGTGTCGCCCCGGCGGCGGAAACGGCCCCGCTCAAGAACCGCGTCGTTTCTTTCGTACTGCAGCTCCACGAGCCGCCTCACCAGCGCGTCGGCGTCGACGGTGTCCCCGACCGAAAAGGAGGCGGTCATCTGCCGGTACACTTCGGGGGTGGCAAGGCCGTAGATGCAGGAAACGGTGGCGACAATGATCACGTCTTCCCTTTCCATGAGGCTCCGTGTCGCCGAAAGCCGCATCCGCTCAATCTCGTCGTTGATGGACGCGTCCTTTTCAATATATAGATCCCGGCTTGCCACATAGGCTTCAGGCTGATAGTAATCGTAATACGAAACAAAATACTCAACGGCGTTATGGGGAAAAAATCCCCTGAATTCGCGGAAGAGCTGGGCGGCCAGGGTTTTGTTGTGGCTTACAACAAGAGTCGGCATCTGCACCGCCTCTATTATCTTCGCCATGGTGAAGGTTTTTCCCGAACCGGTGACGCCCTTGAGGGTCTGGTACTTGTCTCCCCTGTGTATGCCTTCCGCGAGCGCGGCTACGGCTTCTCCCTGATCCCCCGCCGGCTTGAACGGCGAAACGACTTCGAATTGACGCATAAAACCATTATGGACAAGCGGCCCCGGCCTTGCAAGGGCAGCCCGGCCGCCGGTGATACGTTCCTTTTCCCGCGGGTTTTGTTCCCCCCGGAATCGCGCCCGTTTTTTCCCGGAAAATCCGGTTTTTTCGGTGGAGAATTTTTCGTTCGAAAATCCGGTTTACCGCCCCGCGGAGGCTCATTGACAGTATTTGTAAAAAAGGATATATATGAAATGATCTGTTTTATTTGGTAAAACGCCGGCTAGATCCGGTGTAAGTTAGAAGGTAAGGAGAAAAGAGATGAAGAATTTTTGTTTTCTCGTTTTGACAGCGGGACTTGTGCTGTCATTGATCGGATGCGCTACTACCGGGGGCGCCGACGCGGCCCCGGCGGCCCCGGCGGCCGCCGCGCCGGCGGCGCCCAGGGTTACGCAGTTGGGCGGCGTTCCGGATTTTGTTAATGAGGCGTATGTGAATGCCTCGGAGGACGTTCTTGTCGGTGTCGGTACGTACAAAATCGGTACGGACATGTCCAAAATGAGCACCGGTATGACCTTTGCGTCGACCAGGGCCCGCGCGGATATTTCCCGTCAGCTTCAGACGATCATAAAAGACATGATCACCGATTATACCGCCACCAGCGAACTTGATCCCAACGCTTCGCTCTCGTTCCAGGAACAGGTCACCCAGGCGCTGTCCAAGGCTGAACTCAAGGGCGCCAGGGTTATCAAATCGAATACGGCCGACGGCCTGCTCTGGGTGGTGATGGAATACAGCAAATCGGCTGCCGCCACCGACTATAGCGCCGCTACCTCCGCTGCCAAACTCGCGATTCCCGCGGCCGCCGCGTTTGATGCGCTTTCCCGGATGGATAATGCCTTTGACAAGGCTGCCGCCGGCGGTCCCGTCCCGGTAGGAGACTAAAGAAGCACTGATTTATTCAATCGGGAATTCGTCAACGCAGTTGACGCAATCAGTGTTACCCTAAAGACCCGCGGTTTTAGCGGAGGCTCATTGCAGCTGTCAAAAATTCCGCGGGCCGGTTTCGAAATAAAGTGGGGGCTGTCCGGCAGACATGTTGTTTTTCGGACAGCCTCTGTCAAGGCGGTGGTTTTTCAGGCTGGGGTTGGAAACGATGAAGATATGTAGTGTATTCCTGTTGACAGGTGTCTTTCTGGCTGCTTCCTGTGCCGATGTGCAAACGCAAAAGGCGCTGCCGGGGTCAGGTACTCAAACAGGGGATGATTTCCCGTCAAGTCCGGCCGTATCCCTTGAGGACCTGTATGACAGTGGTTATTGGGTGACCGCCCAGTCGGATGCCGGTATTACGGTTATGGGAATTGCCGGCAGACGGGGCAACCGGACCGAGGCCATTGCCGAGGCTCTGGCCGACGCGGCCCGCCGGGTGGCGCTTTACTATGGGGTTCGGGGCGAAAGCGCTTCGGTACTCAACGAGGGATCGGGCAATCTGGATTACTTTCAGGATTTTGATTACAAGCTGGATTTATTGAATAACGTAGAAAATTATGTCGGCGCTCTGGTTTTTGATAAAGATAAAGATATACTTGAAAAAAGCGGGGTGGTGTTTGTCAGGACTCAATACCCCGGCGTTTCCCTTCCTTCTTATAAATCGGTGGTAACGGAAGACGGGACGCCCGATTGGGTCAAGAACTACAGCATCAACATTCCCGGTTATTTGACCTCCGTCAGTTTTTCAAAAAACAGGGGTTCTCCCCAGAAAACATATCAGTCCTCTTACGAAAGCGCGATTGCTTCACTGCTGCCCCAGTTGTCCACAAGAATGGGAAACGAGGTTGTCGATGTTTCGGAGGGCAAGTTAACCTACAATTACTCGGTAAGTTCCGGTATTCTTGAAAATGTGATAATATTGGAGACTTGGGCAGATAAAAAAACGGGCGCCATATGGACATTGCTGGTCGCCAGGCAGAAATTATAAATCAGAGTTGTTCAATAACTTCAGTTATTGAACAAGTCCATTCTTTTCCGGTGCCTGCCGTCACCGGTCAGGGGGGTATGTGGTGAAAAAGTTTTTTGGAATTTGGTTGTTTGTCAGCCTTGTGACGGTATTGGGCGCTCAAGGCACGGGGCAAAAAAGCGGATCCGCTCCCTCCGGCACAAGCACTGTGCCTAATATTGCGAAGCCCGATATTGCGAGCGCCCTTTCCGAAATGGACAGGGCCTTTGAAGAGGCCGAAAAAGACGAAGAATTAAGTCCGGAGGATGAATACTTTCTGGGCAGGGCCGTGGCGGCGGAGATACTCAAAACCTATCCTCTTTATGACGGGGATTCCGCCATGGTCTCTTACCTTAACAATATTTGTCAGGCCATAGTGATCAATTCTCCCCAGCCGGAGATATTCAACGGTTACCATGTGGGGATTCTGAACACCCGGGAGGTTAACGCCTTTGCCACGCCGGGGGGGCATATTTTTGTTACCCGGGGCCTGCTGGAATGCGCCCCTTCTGAAGATGCCCTAGCGGCGGTGATCGCCCATGAGATAGCCCATATACAGATTCATCATGCCGCGGCCATCATCAAGGATCAGCGCCTTGTAACCGGGCTTTCCCAAACCGCCAGCCGGGCTGCCTCCATTGCTTCACGGAACGCGGACCCCCAGCAGAGGGCCGCCCTTTTCAGCAGAAGTGTTGCCGCCATGGTTACCACTCTTTTTAAAAACGGTTTTTCCCGGGAGCAGGAATTTGAGGCCGATGCGGAAGCGGTAGTCCTTCTCCGTTCGGCCGGTTATGATCCTTCCGCCATGCTGGCGATTCTTGAGGTTCTTGAGAAAATTCAACCCTCAAAGCCGGAGGGATTGAATTCTACCCATCCGTCACCGGCCGCCCGCAAGGCCAATCTGAAAAATGTTGCTTCAACCGGCAGCAGTAATGCCCGGGTAAGAAATGCCCGGTTTGCGTCTTTTCAGGGACGTCTGAAGGCGATGCGCGTGCGTTGACATGAATAAAATGTCCGGTTATTATAAAGAGGACCTGTTCACGAGGAGGAAATAATATGTTCAGGATTTTTCCGTACGCAGTTATTTTTTTTGCTTTTTGTTCCCTGGCCGGATGCGGCAGTGCGCCCGCGGCCGGTTCTTCCCCTGTCTCCGCGCCCGCGGACGATTCGTCTGCAAAGTTGAATGAAGGCAGGAATGCCGCCGCCGCCGCGATTGCCGCGATGGAAAGGGCGGAGCAGGGTTCTTCACAGACATCCCAGGCGGCGGCTCCCGCACGGCCGGCGGCGGTTCCCCGGCAGGAAACACCGGCAGCCACGGCTCCGGTTCCAGCTGCGGTGCCCAGAGGAGAACCCGGCTGGGTTACCGTTCCCTATTCCGTCTACAGGGAAAGCGACTATGTTGCCGCATCGGGGCACGGCGCGAACCGGAATGCCGCGGAAAAAAACGCACTGGCGGCGTTGACCGCCGTTTTCGGTCAGTCCATCCAGGCGGATCTCAAGCTCATGAGCAGTTATTCGGAGGCGGTAAAAAACGGCGTGGTGGATGTATCTGAAAACAATTCCCTGCAGGAGGCAATCAGTACTTCAACCGAAATGGACTCCCTGGTGGGCGCCGAAATCAAGGATGTCTGGTATGACGGAACAAGCGTTTATTATGCCGTGG
This sequence comes from Treponema sp., assembly GCA_031264395.1. GTDB lineage: Bacteria > Spirochaetota > Spirochaetia > Treponematales > Breznakiellaceae > JAIROE01. The sequence goes on from JAISEB010000058.1 coordinate 27,663, forward strand.
CGGTAATGGAGCGGGCGAAAACCGCGGTTTTGTATACAGACATGATCAGGTCGAATGAGCGGATTATAACGGAACTTACTACCATTCCCGCCGCACAGCGAAACACCCTTGATGCGTATTCCCGGTATCAGCTTGCCGCGACCATTGCGGACGCCAATCGGGTATATGCCAATGTACTGTCTATTGTCAATAAAGGAACCGCCAGTGTTGTTCTCGGCAATTTGAAGAAAGGTGACGATTACCGGCTTGAGGCAGCGAATATTACAAAAAACATTCCCATCGCGGTCAGGGTGAATAACGACCGCTCGGATCGTATCCGGGGCGCTTTTGCCGCGGTTATCAGCAAGGCGGGTTTTCGAAGCGGGGGGAATAATTCCCGGTATGTGTTGAATGTGACCCTTACCCTCTCCGAAGTGCAGCTTGCGAATCAGCAAAATAAATTTGCCCGGTACGTGGTGGACGCGAACCTGACTGATACCACCGAAGGCATGGTGCTGCTGCCCTATAATATTAACGGCCGGGAAGGCCACCTTAATATTTCGGAAGCGGAGAACCGGGCCGTCGCCGCCGCGGAAAAGAAAATTAACGAAGCTTATGGAGGGATATTATCGGAATATCTTTCCACCCTGCTGCCGAAAAGGTAAGACCGGGGATGATTAACAGGGCCGCAAAGGAGAAGGAGAGTTTGATGGGTACTCGTAATTCCTTGTATTATAAAGAGTTATACCCCCCCCCCCCCCCGCCACCACACACATGCCCAATGGGGCCGCCAGGTAAAATTTTCATTGACTGCTGTTATTGTTTTCTCTTCCGGTGAAATATTGGAGGGGAGAAGTTTGCAAAAAAGTTGAAATGATTTCTGTAGTATCAATACGTCCGGGGAAGGGCGTATTAATAAATTTATGTTTTGAGGAGGATTTTGAAATGAAAAGAAATGTTTTGGTACTGGCGGTTTGCCTCATGGCACTGGTGATGATGTCGTGCGCGACTACCGGGACCTCGGTTGCCCGGGTAGACGGCGGCGCCGCGGCAGACTTGACCGGTGAATGGAGTTCTGCCGACGTTCAGGAAGTTTCTAACGCTCTTATCGCCTTGGCCCTGGCTTCGAGCCGGATTGACACGTACATCAACGATTATTCCAAAAAAAACGGCGGAGAGCTGCCGACGGTCATTGTAGGAAGATTCAGAAATGCCAGCAGTGAGCGTATCGATACTTCCATTATTTCAGGCGCCATGCGGACCGCCATCATCAACAGCGGTAAACTGGAATTTGTTGAGGGCGGAGATATGCGGGAAGCCCTCCGGGAGGAACGGCAGGATCAGCAGAGCAACGCCAGCGAGGCAACCGCCGCTGCTTTGGCCAACGAGACGGGCGCCAATTTCATGCTGACCGGCGAGGTAAATTCCATAGTTCAAAAACTCGATAACCAGTCTACGCGGACTTATTATGTCAAGGCGACTATAACCAATCTGGAGACGAATCGTGTCCTTTGGGAAGGACAAGCCGATCCGATTGTAAAGATGATCGTACAGGCCAGGCATAAGCTGTAGAGGGAACGGGTTTTGGTTCAATTTCTGGTTGCGGGACAAGCTGTTTCCGTTAAAGTCTCCAGGAAACGTTGTTTCACCGAGACTTTGTGAAAAGGAGACAATTTGATAAATTTTTGAAGGAAAAGGAGAATTGAATGATGAATTTGAAAAACGGCCCGGTAAAAAATGTGCCGCTGGTATTGGGAGTAACTTTTCTGCTCTTTGCCTGCGCCACCAAACCCGACGTCTACAAGGAAATAGACAGTGCGGTCGAGGCCGCGTCTTTTGAAGATGCATTGGCGGCAATTGAAAAAGGACAAGCCGCGAAAAAACCGTTTTATTCGGAAGATAACGCCGTACTGCTGTATCTGGACAAGGGAAACCTTGAACATTACGCGGGAAAATATGCTGAATCTTCCACGGACCTGGATGAGGCGGAGCGGCTTATCAGGGAAGCTTATACAAAAAGCGTAACCGCGGATATTGCTTCCTATTTTGTCAATGACAACACCAAAGAATATGCGGGTGAGGATTATGAGGACATCTATACCAACATATTCAGGGCTCTTGATTATTACCACAACGGTGAAATTGATAACGCCGCGGCGCTGGTCAATGGCGCGACTGACAGAATCAAAGCCCTGGCGGGCAAATATGTCGTCAAGGAAGATTCCGCCGTAAGGCCCGAACTGGTTACCGCCTTTATTGCGGATGCTGTTGGTATTGCCTGTGCCGCCGCCGGCCTTCCCGGATTTCTCGTGCCAATTCCCGATGAGATCCTCAAACCCAATCCCGCAGCGGTTCCGTTTGAGAATTCGGCTCTGGCAAAATATCTGGAAATAATTTTTACCCGTTATGTGGAAGGCCGTCAGGAGTGGGCCGATCTTGCACTGCAGGATATAGAAAAATTGGGTAAAACTTTTTCTTCTCTCAATGATGAGAAAGTAGAAGCCATTCCCGCAGGAAAGGCCCGGCTCAACTTTATCGGCTTTACCGGCCGTTCTCCGGCCAAGGTTGAAAAGATTGAAGACTTGGACTTGTTCTTTTTCCCGGCCCTCAGTGCGTTAAGGCCCATTGACAACGCAAAAATGCGGCTTACCTACGGAAATCTGGCGCTTCCCAGTCTTGAGCCCCGCCCTTCGGACATCACGAGTGTGGAAATTGACGTGAACGGCCAGAAAGTTACGCTTGATCTGCTTGAAGATATTGGTGAAGTGATGCAGGGAGTTTTTGGAGTAAAGTATCCTTCCATCAGAACAAAAACCTATATCAGGGCGCTGATCAAGTACATCGCCGTGGAAGTGGCCGCCCAGGTTGCCGTGAACCGGGGACTGCCTCAATTGGCGGTAATCGCCGCGGCGACGGCCGCCAAGAAGGGAGTGGACGCTTCCGAAAAAGCCGATATTCGCGGCGGGCGCTATCTGCCCGGTAAAGTCTGGGTGGGTGGTATAACCCTCGATCCCGGTACTTACGATGTAACCTTCAGATTCTCTAACGGCGACACGGTGACCAAAAATATTACCGTACAGGCCAACAAGGCAAACATTGTAGAGGCGTTTAATTTGAGGTAATTTGAGGTAAATTGAGCTTGTTCCAAAGCCCGGTTGATTGTTTCACAAGTTTTGCAGATTTGGCGTATTTCTCGCGGAAATCCGCCAAATCTGCCGTTTTTTGGCGAAAGCTGTTCAATAACTGAAGTTATTCGAAAGTCTGGTTTACTGCCCCGTCGGACCTTCGGTTCGCGCTTTGCTCCGCGGAGGCTCATTGACGGCTCTATTATCCAATTCGATTGATACGGAATCCCGGCTACATATCTTGGCATTGAAGAAAAAACAGGGTAAACTCCAAATGTGGATCAAAAACCGCCAATCTTTATATCCTGCACGGCGCTATTCGGGACTTTCCGCTTCATAGAATGCGGGAGGGGGAATTTGTCTTCAACTTCACCGCAATTCCGGAGAACAGAAGATTTCTTCTTTCAGGATGGAAAACGCCGGAGTTGCGGACGGCGCCCTTAACCTTTTGGAGACCGCATGCCTAAAATGAGGCGCTGATGTCCGATCAATACATTTATAAAAACGAAGGGTACATTAGAATACTTCCCGCGTGGGCCCAGGAGCTGGCG
>JAISEB010000148.1 GCA_031264395.1 Treponema sp.
GAGGGGTCAAACGGTTCTTCAGCTTCTGCAGTAAGCCGGTACGGCGAAGCCGCTCAGGCGGCGTCGCCGGGCTTTTTGCAGGGCGCGGGAAACGAAGGTTTTTCGCGCCGGTTAACCACCGTAAAAAAGAGGTTAACAAACGTAACCGGGAAGGCGCCGTTCCGGCTCAGGCCGGAACGGCTTCTTTTTTGCCTTAACGGGGCCAGCGATCCCGCGCGGGCGGCAGTTTCGGGAAATTGTTGCAGGGCTTGTCCTGGTACCAGTACGCAACGGAAGAAATGTCGTCGGTCCGTTCAAAGAGTTCGTACTGATCGTGGCCTATCTGCTGTATCGTTACCCTGATATTTTTTTCAAAAACGATGGGGTCCATAACATGAAACCGGTAGAGTCCGTGTTTGGGCATAATGTCATAGATCTTGTTTATTTTGTACTGATCCTTGCCTGCAAAGCCCAAAAAACTTTTTGAACTTTCAAGCCCCGAAAAATAGTGATGCCCAAGAAACGGCCCTGAATAGGTAACCTCATTCTGCTGGCCGTTCTCTTCCTCATAAAAACACCAAGCGCCGCCGAAATAATCCTCTGTTCCCGTTCCGCAGATCGTAGGATACTGCGTATCGCCGTCCAGATAGAATTTCATTTCCCCTTCGCCCCACCAGAACCGTTCGCAGGCAGTCCATGCAAGGTATGTACCGGCATAGTGACCCCTCCCCGACACACCGTCAAGTATTGTATAGTCCTTTCCTTTGACGGTAAGATTTTCACGCCGCCAGTGCGCGTGAAAATAAGCGGCGGCGTCATCTACATCATCAAGGATATAATTGATCTGGTAAAAGAAACCGGGCACATCGGAAGGATGCTGGTTTTCGACGGTGATTCTCGCGTTTTTACGGAAGGGCATGGGGAAAAAAGAATTCATGCCGCCCGTCGGGTTAACCGAAATGGGCAGGGAATTAATTTTGCTTCGCGCGCCGAAACCGCAGCAGAAAAAGTCGCCAAGGGGAACTTCAACAGACGGAAACGCCGCATCATCCCAATAGATCCTGAAGACAAGATCCCGGAGGATATAGTATCCCTTTTCGCCGTTCTGGGCGCAAGTAATCCAGAAACTGTTGACAAGCCCCGGACCGGCAATTTCCGCCAAAACCGTTTCTTTTCCCTGCGGCAGGGTAACGCAGGGCCGCCCCTTCCGGCCGGGCCCCAGATTGGAAGCCTCTTTACCCCCGCCTCCCCGTTCGCCCCTGGGGTTTTCCGCGGAAATGGAACGGGACACGCCTGTTTTGAGCCGGGACAGCGCCGTTAATCCAAAATAGTTCATACATTCCTCTGGCTTCCGGCGGCGCTATCGTGTCTTCTGGTAACGCTCCGCCCTGAACGGCCTCGTGTTCACCGCGGCGTATTTCGGCATGTTTTTTTCGGCATTGCCTATGCGCTGGGCAGGAGTTGGATGGGTCTTGCCAAAACCGCCTGAGCTGCCCGTTTGGTTACTTTCCAGCATTTTAAGCATTTCGACAAGAGCGGCGGGATCATAACCCGCGGCGGACATCAGGGAGAGGGCCGCAGCGTCGGCGTCAAACTCCTGGGTTTGGGAGTAGCCTGAATTGACCATGGTTGTGACAATTTCCCCTACCGATTCATTAAACACATCGGTAAGCTCCGCCACATCATAGCCTGCGGCCGCTCCGGCCGCGGAAGCGCCGGTTACAAGCAGCGCCTGGGTAATACGGCTGGTCTTAATGGCCTTGATACTGTGCTGAAGCTGAATGTGGGATACCTCATGGGCAATAACGCCGGCAAGGGCGTCTTCCGATCCGGCGCAGGCCAAAAGCCCGCGGGTAATGAAGATGTGCCCCCCCGACGTGGCAAAGGCGTTGATCTCCGTACTGTCAAGGATCATCACATGGTAGCCGTTGTAGATCTCGGGCCTGGGGGAATTGATCGTAAGGGCGTTGCAGATCCGGTTAAGATAGGCAAGCAGATCGGGATTGTCCCGGTATATCCTGTAGTTGGTAAGAATGTTCGCCCCCACCGCACGGCCTATGTAATACTCCTGCTCCGGGGTAATTTCTTCGGCCGCCCGGCCCGCGGCTTCGGCGGACTGGCTTATCGCACTGGCGGTATTCTGATCGATAACACCGGCGGCGCCCGCGGCCTGGGCTCCGGCGCTGACTATGGAACTTACGGTCTGGCAGGAAAGGAATGCGCATAAACAGGCGCAAAGAAGCGCGGTTTGACCGGTATTTTTCATCTTGATCATTCTCCCTGGGACAGATGGCCTTCAACAATAAAATCGTACAATTCCCGTTCGGACACGGCCTGGGCCTCCGTCCGGTCAACATCGGCGTAATTAAGTTCCCCGCTCGCCTTGTAGGCGTCTTCGATTTCCTGATTAAAACCCTTCCCGGCCATGGCAATTTCCTGATTTGTGGCGGTGGAAGAAGCGCCCGCGACAATGCGTTTGGAAGTCAGGCTGGAAGCGGCAATCCACCCGGAAAGCGAAGCGTTCGCGGCCGAGCGGACTTCAGTCCATTTTCCCTTTACCTGAAGTACGGTAACCGCCGCCCCGTAGGAAAGGGTTCCCCGGGTTGAAGCGAAAAATCCCGTGGAAGATTTCAGCGCCGCGGTTTTGGCGGCCACATACTGAGTACTTCCCCTGGCCGTCTGCGCGGCAACAGTTCCGGCAATTAAAAGACCGGCCATTACGATTAACAGTTTTTTCATGTCAAACACCCCTAACATAAACAGTTTCAAACCAACCGGATTTTGGAACAAGCTCAGTTTCCTATTTTTGAGTAAGATTGTCTACACCGTCGTCCCAGTCTTTGTCATCCGGGGGCATTTTAAGGTAATTCCGGCACCGCTCACCGTACAGCCGCGCAACCATGTCCCCTTTATCCGCTTCGGCTATGCCGCCGAAAAGTTCCAGCGCCTTTTCGAAATCCCTGTGTTCATAGGCTTCAAAAGCCCGCTCCCACATTACCGTCATGCCGGTAAGGGATTCCGGCGCTTCACTCCGTATGTCCAGAAGTTCGTAGAGCCGGAGGGGCGTATTGATGCCTACCACGCGGACGCGCGAAAGGCTCCGCAGGACAAATTCATCCCCCAGTTTTGCCCTTGTATATTCGCTTATCAGAATACCCCCGGTGTTGTACTGCTTGTTAACCCCTTCAAGGCGGGCGGCCAGGTTGACCGCGTTCCCCATAATGGTATAATCCGTCTTTTTCGGCGTTCCCATGTTTCCCACGGTCATTTTCCCCGTATTAAGCCCAAGCCGCGTAAACAGCGGCGCGGGATCGTCTATGGTTTGGGTTATTTTTTTGTTGAACAGGGCTTTTTGTACATCACTGTTCACCAGGCCCAGCGCAATAACTTCCCTGTTGATTTCCGCCTCTTTTTTCTTCATTAAAATAGCGGAGCGGCAGGCACGCGCGGCGTGATCTTCCATGGGAAGAGGAGCGCCAAAAAAGGCGATAATCGCGTCCCCTTCGTACTTGTCTATGGTCCCCTGGTTGTCCAGAATAATATCGCTCATTCTGGTAAGGTAGTGGTTAAGAAGGTTAACGAGTTTTTCGGGGTCCGGTTCATTTGTCGCGGGATCTTTAAGCGCCTCCGATATGGTAGAAAAACTTCTGATATCGGTAAAGATCGCGGTTAATTCCCTTGTTTCGCCGCCCAGTTTGAGCTGGGAAGGATCGGCGATGATCCGGTCAATAACCAGGGGGGAAAGGTACTGGCTGAAGGCCGATTTAATGAACCGTTTCTGGCTGCCTTCCGTCGCGTAGTTGTAGAGCGTACCGGTAAGAAAGGCCCCAAGAACGGCCGCCAAGGGCGCCACCACGGGAATCCACAGATTGAAAAAATAGTAAACGTTTATTGCCAGGGCGGAAAAGGCGGCAATCATAAGGAGAACGCCGCCTATTGTAAGGGGAATGCGGTTTGAAAAAAGGGTGATGAGCAATGTCAGCACCACCGCCGCAAGAATGACAAGAACATTGACCCACTGGGGACATTCCCGTATAAAGTCGGCCCCCAAAAGATTATCCAGAACGGTAATGTGCATTCCCACTCCGGGGTATGTTGAAGAAATGGGGGTATTAAAAAAATCAAAGAGCCCCTGGGCGTTTAAACCGATAAAGACATACTTTCCGGCAAATTCTTCAGGAAGCAGAAGGGGAGTTTCACCCTTTTCAAAACTTTCGGCGCTCCGCAGAATTGCCGACGCGGAATAGGGTATGTAGCGATCCAGCGGTCCCCGGAAATTGGGAAGAACTCTCCTGTTCCTGTCCAGAGGAATGGTGTAGTCTCCCCAGCGGAACACGTTCATTTTCCCGTCGTACGAAAGCTCCCTGTCCCTGCCGGCAGCCAAAAGCAAAGCGGCGGCAAGACCCGGCACCGCCCTGCCGTTAAACGGGGTAAAAAGGGAAGTACGGCGCATTACGCTGTCTGAATCGGGAGTGTTGGTCACGCTCCCAAGAACCCCGGCGGCGTCTCTGAGCCCTTCCACGGGAAACTGCCCGCCGCGTCCCGTTTCGCCCGCGCCAAGAAAAGCGGCCCTGCCTTCCCCGTCGAGACTGAACAGCGGCTTGTCAAGGCCGCCGGGCCACGGCGTTCCCAAATCGGAGATAACCACCGTCTGGACCACCCTGCCGTAGTCTTCCGACGCCTTGATAAACGCGGCGTCATCTTCCGTACCGTAAACCGACGGTTCCGAAAAAATTATATCAAAGGCAACCGACGCGGCCCCCGAAACGTTCATGTATTCAATAATCTCCGCGTAGGCGGCGCGCGGCCAAGGCCAGGACCAGCCCCTGTTTTCCTGGGCCCAGTTGATGCTTTCCTGATCCACCAGCACCACGATAATGTCGTCGGAGGGACGGCTGTAGTGGGCCATGATCCGTACCCGGAAATCGTAGGTCTTGAATTCCAGATAATCAAAAATCCCCGTAAAATGAAGCAGAAGAAGCGCCGCAAAAATAAGGGCGGCTATAACCGGAGCCGCGGCGGTTTTGTTGGAAGTCCTGGTCTTCTTTTTCATAACAACAGGAATCATCGCATTTTCAGGCGGCTTTTGCTATCCGTCCGCGGGACCTTTGTCAAGGCTCAAACCGCTTTGCCGTCTATTCAAACATGTCCGGGAAATACTATTATGTGAAAGAAGAGAATTTTTCAATAACTAATGTTTATGGAGGATATTTATGTCAGAACCCGCAAAACGAGATCCCAAAGCGCCCAAATTTCTTGAAATAACCATAAAAGACAGCGACGGCAAAGCCTGGGCCACCCTCTACGCCCACGCCAAGGATTTTTCCACCGGCTCCGTGGGTTTCTACGTGTCCGACAAGATCACCAATCCTGAAAGCGCGGAACGCTACCAGACGGGACTGAGCTTTACGCTGATAGGATCAAAGCCGGGCAAATGAGCCTCCGCGCGATATAATCCGGCGCCTTAAAAAATATAACGCGCAGACTGGGCTTGTTCCAGAAACTGAAGTTTTGGAATATCTTCGGTTGACAAATTTCGACCGGAAAAATATCATAAATTAAAGTTTTTGAACAATTTTATATAAGGGGGCTTTTCATGAAAAAGGTCAAGGATGTGTACAAGGAATTTTACACGGTTGACGACGCCATTAACATGGATGTCGATACGGTAAAAAATCTGCAGGAAACGTACTCCAACAAGCTGAAAGTGGTTTTGTCCGGAGGCAAGTATTTCAAAAAAGCGGAAAACGCCGGTTTTATTGACCATGAGGGAAAGCGGCATATTGATATGATGGGCGCGGTCGGAGTCATGACCGTAGGGAACAACAATCCTTTTATCTGGGATCAGATTGAAAAGGTCTTCAAAGCCAAATCTTACATTATGGGGGCGGTGTCCTACCATAATATCGCCGCCGCGTTCTACCGGAATCTCGCGCTGACCACCCCCGGTCAAAAATTGACCAAGGCCCAGATCACAGGCGGCGGCGCGGAGGCCATTGAAGGGGTTATCAAGCTCTGCAAGATCGCCCAGCGTAATAAACCCAACAAGACCAAAATCCTCTCTACCATAAACGCCTTTCACGGAAAGACCGCCGGCGCAGTTTCGGTGGGCGGAAAAGACACCTGGCAGATGTACCAGGGCCGGCTACTCCTGGATCAGGTTACCCACATACCTTTCAACGATGTAGAAGCGCTGAAAAAAGAATTGTCCAGCGGCATCTATCAGGGTTTTATAGTGGAGCCCATACAGGGTGAAGGCGGGGTCCATGTGGCCACCGACGAGTTCATGCGGACCGCGCGGGAATACTGCGA
>JAISEB010000217.1 GCA_031264395.1 Treponema sp.
ATTCCTCTTCATCCAATGGGCGAACCAATGATAAATATCGGAAAAGATAAATGGGCGTTACAAGGCACAGTGAATAGGCGCCTTTCATGGAAAGAATGTAGGATACTGCAAGGCCTTCCCGACAAGTTGGATACAGAAGGGAGCTTGGCATCAAAATATTTAGTAATAGGAAATGCTGTCCCTCCTGTTTTTGCTAAGGCGCTTCTACAACCAGTTGTACGGTACGAAAAATCACTTGGAAAATAATATGAAAATCGTCCATAAATGTCATCAAATAGGCAGGAGCAGATTAAGGGCTTCCCAGATGGGTGCGGATGAGATGTACCGGTGTCTACGGGGACATTGGTCGATAGAGAAAACCGGCTGTTCTGGAGTTTGGACGTGGTGTTTTGGGAAGACACGGCGCGGGTGAAGAAGGATTACGGAGCCTGAGAATCTGAATATTCTGCGTAAAATGGCGTTGTCATTATTACGGGCCGCCCTATTACCAGAAAAACATATCACTCGTATAACCGGCCCTAGGGAAACAGCGAAGAGGCGCTTGTGTCCCGATTATATGTTTTCTGTCCTTTTCGGAAAGTAAACGCAGTCTTAATTCGCCCTTGACCTTGCCGTTTTTTCCGTCTACATTTCTCAAGGGCCCGCCCCGGCGGGTCCGGGAGTAAAAAATGGACATTTGGCGGGAAAGCTTTCCGCTTCGATTTGGAGCGGTGGACCGGAGCGACCGGTTAACCCTGTGGTCGACGTTCGATTTTTTTCAGGAAGCGGCGATAAGTCACGCGGAAGCTCTTGGCGTCGGGCGGGAGGATATGAAGATCTCGGGCCAGGCATGGGTGCTTTCCCGGCTTTCGGTCTTTTGGGAACGCCGCCCCCTGTACGGGGAGACCGTTACGGTAAGGTCCTGGCCGCGCGGTTCGGAAAAGCTCTTTGCCGTAAGGGACTATGACATACGCGACGCGGAGGACAGGCCCGTGGTCCGGGGCAGGAGCGGCTGGCTTGTTCTTGACATGGAAAAGCGCCGGCCCCTGCGGGTTCAGCAGCTCATGGAAAAGCTTCCCCTTAACGCCGGTGAAAACGCCTTTTCCGCGCCATCGCCGGCTCTTGCGGCGCGGGAGAATCTTGTCAGGTCCGGCGAGCGGCGCGCCGCCTATTCCGATGTGGATTACAACGGTCATGTGAACAACACCCGTTATGTACAGTGGGTACAGGATCTTGCCGATTTCGCGCTGCTTGAAGACGCGGAACAGATGCGGTTTGACATCAATTACCTGAGCGAGGTGAAGCCCGGCGAAGTTACCGGACTGTGGACCGCTCCCATTGCCGAAGATCCGCCCGCGGGCCCCGATTATCCCCGCTCCGTAGACGCCGCCCTGGCCTTTGAGGGACGCCGCCCGGAATCGGACCAGCCCGTGTTCAGGGCGGAACTGCGCGTCAAAAGCGGCCGGCGGCCGGCGCCGCCCTTGGCATGATCGTTTCTCTGGAAGCGGTTCCCCGCAGCCGTGAAGCCCTTGCCGAAACGGTAAAAGCCGCCGGGGATTTTCCCATAATACGGATCATTAACGTGGCCGATCTTGTCCGTTTCAAGATACGGTCCTGGGAGGCCTGCGGCATCCTTGGGGAACTGTGCCCCGCGCCGGGTTTTACCTGCATGCCCCATCTGCGGGCAAGGGACTTTGATCCGGAAAAACCTTTCCCCCATACGGCCTTTTTTCGAAGGCTCGGCATAGACCGGGCGCTGGTTATTGCCGGTGACGCCGAAGAGACGGCGGACGGCGCATCCTTGTACGGCGCGAGGGCGGCAGGGCCTGAAACATGGAAAACGCCGACCATTCCTTTTATCAAAAAACTCAAGATTGAAATGCCGGAACTTTCGGTTTACGCGGCCTTCGATCCGTACAGGTCAAACATACGTTATGAACTTGATTACCTTCACGCAAAGGAAGAAGCCGGCGCGGCGGGCTTTTTTAGCCAGCCTTTTTTTGATCTGAGGCTCCTTGAAATTTACGCCGAATACCTTGAAGGCCGTGATGTGTATTGGGGAATTTCCCCGGTGCTTTCCGGCAAAAACCGGAACTACTGGGAATCGCGGAACAGGGCCATTTTCCCCAAATCCTTCAGGCCGGATCTTTTCTGGAATGTTGATTTTGGCCGCCGCGTTCTTGACTTTTGTGAAAAGCGCGGTTTTAACCTTTACCTCATGCCCATAAAGGTGGATCTGAAGCCGTATCTTTCGGGCCTTTTGGGAAAGGAATAGGCGGATTTTTTCAGCGGCCTTTGTCCGCGATGCTGAAATAAAGGCTGTAGTTTTGTATCCACTCGAAATCCAGGTTGTACTTGATTTTTGAATACATTGAAAGTTTGAATATTAATGAACAAAGGTAATTAATGTAAAGATAATATTCATCATCGGAAATTTCTCCGGTAAAATCCGTCTGCCCTGACGCCGGTTCTTCAAACGTTATATTTTTTCCCCGCCTGTGAATGTCGGCAAGATAATCTTTTCCGTTAAGGTTCCATATATCGTCATCGTTGAGCTTCAGCGTCTTTTTGATGTAGAGGATCTTTTCGCCAAAGTCAAGCGCGGAAAAATTTTCGGCGTGAATGTTGACAAAATAATCCTTAAGCTCGCCCTGCGACTTGAAATCTTTTGCCACCGAATAGGGTATTTTGATTTCGTTGTCTGAATAGAGTTTGGTAAAGGATCGGTAATACACGGAAACCAGGTGATTCAGGAAAAGTTCAAAGGTGGTGTACGACGAAACAAACAGGTTGTTTTTGATCCCCATCCAGCCGTCCTTGAGCGTCTTGTCGATCTGCTGCTGCCATGGAGTGCGGATTTCATCCATGTATTTTTTAACCGCCGCCTCGTCCTTGTCTTTAAGGAAAGGTTTTGTCGTTTGAACAAAATTGTCAAAAACAACGTCCCTGATGGATTTTGAAATGCTTTTATCGTTGATAAGGGAAAGGTATTTGTACAGCGATGTATTAAGCAGAATTTCGTTGTGATATTTTAGTGTCCTGATCTTCTCCATAAGCGCCCTGCAAGTATACCCCGCCCCGGGAGATCAGGGCAACAGGTGTATTTTTGGTTGCGGGAACTTCCGGAACTCCCATTGTATATACTTGACAAAACTTCTACAATTCATATTATTTTGGTATGAATAATATGAACTATGAACATAAAAAGGGACGTGTAGAGGCATGAACATACCGGACGCCAACCGCAAAAAATCGCTGACTCACCCCTGCTTTAACGGCTGCGGGGGCAAAAATACCAGGCTCCATCTGCCGGTGGCCCCGGTCTGCAATATCCAGTGTAATTACTGTATCCGCAAATTCGAGTGTGTTAACGAAAGCCGCCCCGGAGTTACAGGCCGGGTTCTTTCGCCCAAAGAAGCCCTGGACCGTTTTCTTGAGGTCAGGGAGCGGCTGGGAAACATTGATGTGGTAGGCGTTGCCGGGCCGGGGGACGCCCTTGCGAATTTTGAAGAGGTAAAGGAGACGTTTTCCCTTATACGCGAAAAGGCCCCCGATGTTACCTTTTGCCTTTCGACCAACGGACTCCTTCTTCCCCGTTACGCCGGTGAAATCGCCGCTCTTGGGGTCAGCCATGTGACGGTAACGGTAAACGCCGCGGACAGCAAAACCGGCAGGCGCATTTACCGTTTTGTGGCATACCGGGACAGGCGTTATACGGGCGAGGAAGGGGCGGCTCTGCTTCTGGAAAACCAGTACGAAGGCATACGCCGCCTGCATGAACTGGGGGTTGTTGTCAAGGCGAATATTGTGGTTATTAAAGGCCTGAACGATGCCCAGATTCCCGCCATTGCCGGGAAACTAAAGGAAGCGGGAACGGATCTGTGCAATATCATGCAGCTTATTCCGGTAAAGGGGAGCCTCTTTGAGCACATTCCCCTTACCAGCAACGCGGAGATCACGGAGATCCGGAAAAGCTGCGAAGCCATACTGCCCCAGATGTACCACTGCCGCCAGTGCCGCGCCGACGCCGCCGGAACCCTGGACAACGATCTGTCCCGGTTTTTCGGGAAGGCGGAACGGGGACCTGAGACACCCGGATGTCCCGCGGATTCCGTGGTTATGGGCCTTGCGGCGGGACCCGTGGAACCGGAAGAAAACGCCGCCCTGTTCGCGGTGGCTTCAAAAGACGGAATGCTTGTGGATCAGCATTTTGGCCATGCGGAGAATTTTTATATATATCAATACAAAAATGGACAGGTCGTTTTTCTTGAACGCCGTGAAGTTTCGCGGTACTGTTCCGGCTCGGATGACTGCGGAAAAAAACATGATGGACTGATAGATTCCATAATCGAGACCATCGAAGGCTGTTCCGCCGTCATTGCCATGCGGATAGGAGAAATGCCCAAGAGGCGGCTTGAAGAAAAAGGGATTTCCGTTTTTATGACCTATGATTATGTTACCGACGCGGTACGGGAAGCGGCTAAAGGTTTCAGGGGCGTTCCTTTTCCTGTGTAAGCAGGCGCCTTTCCAGCGCTTCCTTTAGCTGCTGTTTGTCAATGCCCCAGTTTTTTCCGAACCGCGCAAGGAGATCGTCCGCAAGTTTTATAAAACGCTCAAATACCGGTTTTCCAAAGGGCAGCAGCGCCGGAAGTATGGAGGAAAAGGCGCGGCGGTTCACGATACGTTCCCAGAAACGGGCAAAATTTTTTACGCGGTCAAGATCCTGCGCGGGAAGCGCAGCGGTCTCCCGCACTTCGTAGGGCGGGTCCGGGGCGTAACGCATGCCGGACCTTTCACTGTGCCGTATCATGGCCGTACCGGGAAGGAGCTTTAATATGCCAAGCTGGATTTCCGCCTGAATATTCCGGGGCGCGGGCGGGCTTTCCGTTCCCCCGCCTTCCTCAACGGCCGGCGGGGAAGGCGGAGCCTCTGCCGAAAGGGCTTCCCACAGCCGGTCAAAACCCCTGCCAAAGCCCGGAAGATCCTCGCCGGGAAGCCCCGCAATAAGATCGGCGTGAATAATGGCGGATGTTTCCTTTCTTAAAAGTCTGAGAGTTTGAAGTTCTTCTTCGGGATCGCCGGGCCTTTTGACGGCGGCGGCCGTTGTCCGGTTAAGTGTCTGTATGCCTATTTCCAGCCGCAGGGAGCCCGGCGGAAACCGGGCCAGGGTTTTCCGCAGTTCAGGCGGAAAGCGCGAAGGGATCATTTCGAAATGAACGGTAAAAGGCGGATTTCCGCCCGGTGATTTTTGAAGCCGCTCAAGAAAAAATTCCGCAATGCAAATGGCGCGTTCGGTGTTAACGTTAAAACTGCGGTCAAGAAATTTAAAGGTCCTCGCGCCGCGCTTTATGAGTCTGTCCATTTCCCCAAGGAAGTTTTCAAGGGGAAATTCCCTGACTCCGGGCGCGGCGGAAACGCCCAGCCCGATTGAGCTCTGGCAAAATTCGCATCCAAAGGGACAGCCCCTGCTTGCCTCCACATAGGTAAGTTTCCGCGCAAGATCCTCGTCCGAATAGAGCCTGTAGGCGGGAAGCAGAAGAGACGTGTCGGACGGCGGCGCGTCAATGAACCTGGGAATGCTGCCGCCGTCCAGCGCGGCGCGGCACAGATCCCGGAACGCCGTTTCCCCTTCGCCGCGTATCACATGATCGGCGTAACGGAACAGTTCCGCGCCGGCGTCAAGCCAGGAAACTTCAGGCCCGCCAAGGACGATAACCGGCCTTTCCCGCCATGCCTCTTCCAGCGCGGCAAGCAGCCGGAGCGTTTCCGCGTGATTCCAGATTGAAACCGACAGGGCAAGAACGCGCGGCCCGGCGGCAAGGACGGCCGCGGTTTTTTCATCAAGGCTCTGGCGCGGATTGAATTCAAGAATTTCGGCGCGGTTTTCCAGTTCGCAAAGGTTGGCCTTGAGGAGGCGGAGGGCCAGCGAAGGGTGTATCCATTTGGCGTTAATGGAGCAAAGGAGGATGGGCTTCACGGAATGATCCTGCGGCACAGTTGAATAAATCGGCGCTTCCTTAGTAAGCCAAAGGCGCCCCGAAGAGATCCAGCGTTCCTGTTTTCCATTCCTCCATGCTGTTCATTACCAGCTTTTCGGCCTCAAGCCAGGAACCGGCGCGCGGGCCCGGAAGCATGCGGTTTGTGGAATTGGTAAAGACTATGGTTCTGCATCCCTGTTCGCGGAGCTTTATTACATTGGCCGGGGCGTCGTCTATGTAGACATGGGCGCCGACAGCGCCTTTGTCAGCCATGAAACAGATGTCCCAATAGGGAATGTCGTAGTTGTCAAGCCAGTCGACAGTTTGGGTAATCGTGGTCCTGTGTGAATATTTAAGAAAGAGCCGGTGGGTGATGATCCGTATGCGTATTCCCCGGCTCGAAAGTTTGCGCAACACCGCGGAGGCGTTTGTGACAGGCTCCATGTCCCGGAATATGTGGCGCTGGGTAACGGCGAAACGGTGAAGCCGGTCGTAGCCGCCAAATTCGGCGATGTTCCATTCTTCAAGCCCGTAACCGACTTCTTCGGTAAGCGAATCGACAGGTTTGTTGAGCCATTCCGCGGCAATGCGCCGCATGGCCCCGTAGAAATTGCCCACAACGCCGTCAAGATCCACGCCAAGAATAAAACTGCTTTCATCCATGTCATTTTCCTCAGGTGTCGTCTTTTGAAATAAGTATCGCCATGCTCCGGGCCATGAGCCTGTAGACGCCGGTTTGCTTGAGGCGTTTTTCGTGTCCCGGTTCGAGTATGTCTTCGGGAGAAGGAAGGCCGGTGTCCACCGCCCTGACCCAGATCTTTCCCTCCGGGGCTTCGGCAATCTTGAAATTCGCGGGATCAAGAGCGGCGTTGAACATGATGAAAAAATCGTTGTCATCCCTGTCCGCAAGTATGTCCGCCTTGCTTCCGTCCATGCGCAGGGCAAGGCAATAGCCCGGTTTGTCCCATGTTGGGGCTTCCCCTTCTTCGTTATACCAGCTTATGTCGGGAATGGCGTTGTAGTTGCCGTCCCGCCCCGTGTAGAATTCGGGCCGCATAAAACCGTGATGCCTGAGGCGGAAGGCGATAATCTCTTTTACAAAACGGAAAAGCCCCGCGTTCTTTTTAACAAGGGACCAGTCATACCAGGATATTTCGTTGTCCTGGCAATACGCGTTGTTGTTTCCCTGCTGGGTTCTGCCTGTCTCGTCGCCGCCGAGTATCATGGGGGTTCCCAGTGAGACCATCAAGGTAGTAAAGAAATTCTTTAACTGCCGTTCCCGTATGGTTTCCAGAACCGGGTCCGCGGAGGGGCCTTCGTGGCCGTAGTTGAAACTGTTGTTGCTGTCGTTTCCGTCGCGGTTGTCTTCACCGTTATCGCTGTTGTGCTTGCCGTTGTAGCTGACCATGTCTTTCAGGGTAAAGCCGTCATGGCTTGTGATGAAGTTAATGGAATGAAAAGGCTTGCGTCCGTCCCTGAGGTACAGATCGGAACTGCCCGAAAGTCTGGTGGCAAGATGCCGGGTTTCGCCGGGATCGGTCCGCCAGTAACGGCGCACGTCGTCCCGGTAGCGGTCGTTCCATTCCGCCCAGCGCCCCCCGGGAAACCATCCCACCTGATACGCGCCGCCCGCGTCCCACGCCTCGGCGATGATCTTGGTGTGGCTCATGGCCGGTTCCTGGGCTATCATTTCCAGCATGGGCGGGTTCTCCATGAGCCTTCCCTGCTGATCCCTGCCCAGAATGGAACCAAGGTCGAAGCGGAAACCGTCGACATGCATCTCCACCACCCAATAGCGCAGGCAGTCCATGATGAAGCTGCGGACCACAGGATGGTTGCAGTTCACCGTGTTTCCGCATCCTGAATAATTCTTGTAATAGCGGCTGTTTTCGTCGAGCATGTAGTAGACCGTATTGTCAAAGCCCCGGAACGAAAAAGTCGGTCCCAGCTCGTTTCCTTCGGCCGTGTGGTTAAAAACGATGTCGAGGATCACTTCAAGTCCCGCCTGGTGCAGTGTCCGCACCATTTCCTTGAATTCCCTTACCGCTCCTCCCGGAGAATTGTCCGACGCGTAGGATTTTTTGGGGGCAAAAAACGCCACGGTGGAATAACCCCAATAGTTGACCAGGAGCGATCCGTTTTTTGGGTTTATTTTGCGCTGCTCCTGCTCGTTGAATTCCTGAATGGGAAGAAATTCCAGGCTGGTAATTCCCAGTTCCTTGAAGTAGGGAATTTTTTCGGTTACTCCCCGGTAGGTTCCCGGATGCTGTACGGCGGAATTGGGATTTTTGGTAAGGCCGCGGACATGGGTCTCGTACAGTACGCTGAACCTGAGCGGGTAATTAACAGGCGTATCTTCCTGCCAGTCAAAATCATTGTCGTCAATGACAACGCACCGGGGCAAATCGAAAAGATTGTTCTTGTATGAGAATGAAAGGTCCCGGCCGGCCTCTTCGGGATCGTAGCCCGTACACAGTGAAAAATCCCAGCCGCCGGGATCGGTAAGTTCCTTGGCGTAAGGATCGATGAGCGCCTTGTGGTAATTGAAACGGCTTCCTTTTTCCGGAACATACGGCCCGTCTGCCCGGTACAGGTAAAAGGTCCCGGCGCCGGTTCCCGGTATGTGGCAATGCCAAATATCGCCGGTTTTGTTTTTTTCCGGGTTCAGCCTGATTTCTTCATAGGAACTGTCGGGCCTGGTATTTTCAAAAAGAAGGAGGGAAACCGCGGTAGCATGTCTTGAAAAGACCGCGAAATTAACCCCCCGGTCGGTTATCGTGGAACCTAGAGGCAGGGCTTTCCCGACTTCCACGCCGAATTTGCCGAAGGACATACAGACAGTATATCATATTTCCGCCTTCGCGGTATACTCCTATGATTTTGGACCCCTGCACCGGCTGCATCCCAGAACGTGAACATGGGAACGCCTTCGGGGCCGCTCGAAGATCCGGGCAATAAGGATCTCGTTGTTTTTAAGGCGGGCCCCGCAGACCGGGCATATCCGGGGCCGGCCTCCTTCAAGACAGTACACGCAGCCCCGCAGGTGCATGAGCCTGTCCTTTCCGTTGAACGAAGGAAAGGCCGAGGATTTTACCAGTTCCCCGTCGTCCAGCCGGGCGGAACAGACGGGACAGGTCTGCGGTGAACCGGGGAGGGCTTCGCCTTTGGGCCGTTTTTTTCCGGGGCGTTTGTGTTTTTTGGGAAATACCCTGCCGCCGCTCAGGGTAAAAAAAAGGGTATAGCCGAACCAGAGAAGGATTATTCCGGCGACAACAAGCGCCAGTACTTCAAGATATAGAGCCATTGTTCCTGACCTTGCCCCGGGGTATACTGGAAGGGTGGCAATCCTGTATATTATCGGCACTCCAATAGGAAATCTGGGGGATTTGACGTACCGGGCGGTTGAGATCCTTAAAACGGCCGATGTCGTAGCCTGTGAGGATACCCGGCGGACGCTCAAACTGCTCAGTCATCTGGGTATTCAGGTAAAACTCATGTCCGTAAGGGCCCAAAACGAGCGTGCTGCCGCCGAAAAAGTCATAGCCCTGCTTGATGAAGGAAAAACCGTCGCCTATGCCAGCGACGCGGGGACTCCCGCCCTGAGCGATCCCGGTTCCGCGCTGGTACGGCTTGTCTCGGCGGCGGGCCATTCCGCCCTTCCGGTTCCCGGTCCTTCGGCCTTTGCCGCATTAGTAAGCGTTGCGGGCGGAACGGACAAGACGGTTATTTTTGAAGGTTTTTTGTCTCCCAAAGAAGGCCGGAGGAGATCCCGGCTCCGGGAACTCCTTGATACGGGGGCGGCGTTCGTTCTCTATGAATCTCCCTTCCGTATTCTCAAGCTTTTGAAGGATCTTGCCGAATTGGAAAGTACACGGTATGTATGCGTCGGACGGGAGATGACCAAGGTGCATGAAGAGTACAGGCGGGGTTCCGCGGAGGAAATTTTCGCTTATTTTGAAGAAAAAAACAGGCAAATCGGCGAATTTTCGCTCTATGTATCTGGCAAGAAATTGAATTAACGTGTAAACTATTGGTAGGGATATGCCGATAATTGAGGCAGGCAGGATATGGGTATGATAATCGACAGGATAGGTCCTCCGGAACCCATTCAACCCGGTAAAAAGCCAGGGCGGAGTGAATCCGTTAACACAGACAATAGATCCGATTTCATAGATGTTTCTTCCACGGCGCTGGAAAAGAGCGATCTGTACCAGGCCATAGGGCTGGTTGCGTCCGCCCCGGATATCCGGGCCGAAAGGATAGCCGAACTTAAGGCCAAGATAAACGATCCGGCCTATATTAATGAGCAGCTGCTTGACGCCACGGCGGATAAAATCATGGATGCCTTCGGCCTTTAGCGCCTTTGGCATCTGGCGGGCCGGTTATAGCCGGGCGGCATAAACGGGCGGAACCGGGGATACATGATGTATCAGGTTCCGCCTTTTTTTTCGGTACATGAAAAAAACGAAGTTCAGAGTGCGTCAAAGGAGCGGCGGCAATGGATATTGCGTTCAGGCTTGATCCGGAACTCATAATAGGAACGGATACAATAAACCGCATCGGTTTTTTCTGCAACAAGTACGGCAGCAGGGTTTTGGTGGCCACCGAACAGGTTCTATATGAAAACCAGAGTATTGAACGGCTTACGGCGGTACTGAACGATTCGGGCATTGAATCCATTGTTTTTGACGAAATTCCCGCCCAGGCTACCGCCGATGTAGCCGAAACCGCCGCCTCGCTGGCTAGGGGGGCCCGCTGTTCCGCCATAGTCGGCTTTGGGGGTCTCAAGACCCAGTCCATTGCCCGCATGGCGGCTATTCTTTCCGGTTCAAAACTGGAGGTGTTTGATCTGCTTGACGGCCGCAAAAGCGACGGCGCCTTTCTTCCGTATATTGCCGTTCCCACGACAGGCCGGGACCCTTTCCTTTTTTCCGATTACTTTATCGCCGTTGACCCCCGTGACCGTTCGGTAAAGCTGGTAAAATCCCCCGGCGGGCTTTGCGCCGCCGCCGTTGTAGACGGCAATCTGTCCGAATCGCTTTCGGATAAATTTGCCGCCACTACCGCTTTTGACGGTTTTTGCGTTGCCGTGGAATCCTACTGCTCTTCCAAATCCAGCTTTCTTTCCGACGCCCTTCTGGAACAGGCGATTTCCCTTTACGCCCAAATGATGAAAAGCTATATGAATAACCAGAACGTTGATCTTGTAAACAGCGCAACCAACGCGGGTTTTCTTATGGCTCTTGGATCGGCGGTAAGCGCCCCCGGCATAGGCACCGCCCTTGCCTACGCCCTTAACGGCCGTTTCCCGGTGGCGAAGTCCTGGTGTTCCACGGTGCTGCTTCCCTACATTCTGGAACGGCTTGTAAGCGCCAGGCCCGAGAAAATCGCCAAAGTCGCCGCCCTCATGGGCGAACCTGTGGAAGGGGCGTCAATCGCCGATTCCGCCGCCATGACCGTTGACACCATACGGAACTGCATGGGCGCCCTGAAGGTTCCCGCCCGTTTCAAGGATTTTAATCTTTCCCTGGACCGGCTTATCCCGGCGGCCGAAGCCGCCCGCAATCTGGAATTTGTCGCCTTTTCTCCCTGGACCGTTGCCGCCGAAGACGCGTTTGACATTTTGAAACAAGCCTTTTGAACGATGATTCCCCTGCATAAACTGGAACGCCTGCCCCGCCCGCTGCGGCTGCGGAAAACGGCGAAGATATTCGCCGAGGCGGAAAACCGCCTTTGTACGGCGGAGCCGGGCGCGGTTATGGACATGGCGTATTTTTCCGGCCTTCTTGAAATGCTGATCCGGGACGGCGCTTTTCCGGCCGCCGTCCTTAAGGCGCTGGGTGAAGCCCGCGAGACCTTTTGCGGGGAAAAAGACGCCGGGGGCCCGCGCATCCGCCGCGCCGTTAATGCGGTGCGTCATGTTCTTCTTGCGGAGACAGGACGCTTTCCCTCGGACTGGGATCTGATTGACGGGAAAGGCTCCCTTGATTCCGCGCGGCGGCGGCCCTTTGCGGGAATGCAGGTTTATCTTGAAGATATACGTTCCCCTTTTAATGTCGGAGCCATGTTCCGCGCCGCGGAATCGTTCGGGGTGGAGAAAATCTGGCTTTCCCCCTTTTCCGCCGATCCCCGGCACAAACGGGCGGAACGGACCGCCATGGGCGCTGCCGCCGTTCTGCCCTGGGAACGGACGGAAACGATGCCTCCCGGCCCCCTGTTTGCCCTTGAGACAGGCGGCGCGGATATAGGCCGTTTTTCTTTTCCGCGCCGGGGCGTACTCGTAGCGGGCAGTGAGGAACTGGGAGTAAGCCCCGCCGCACTGGCCGCCGCGGACGCGTCGCTTGGACGGGTGTCCATTCCCGTTTTCGGCGTCAAGGGAAGCCTCAATGTTTCGGTAGCCTTTGGCATCGTGATGCACGCCTGGGCGGCCGCGCTGGAATGCGGCGGACTGAAGCGCGGGAACGGAGCGTAGCACAAACAGGGCCTGTAGTGCGGCAGAGGTCAAAATATTGACAAAAAACGATATATCTAATATAATTTAAACCATGACAAAGCGATATTCATTAATAGGCTCGGCCATTATAATTTTATCTATATCTACTTCATGTGTTAGTTTAAGTAGTATAAATAAAAGTTTTGAAAAAATAGAAGATACTAAAATAATAAAAATTTGGTATGACGATGGGGATTTAGATAGTGCCGGTGCATTGGTGTGTATAAATGAAAACAAATTAATAATGTTTCAAGGGCTTACTAAAAAAAGTTTTGTAAAAAATAGCGGAAGGGTTTTTGTTTCAAGAATAGGGGATTGGGACTCAATTTGGAAGATGACATGTTATAGTTATGGATATACAGGAACTTATATCACAGCAACCGGAGAGCAGGTAAAATCTATATCATTTAATCCAAATATGGGTTTTGGAAAAAATTCGATACTCAATCAAATATTTGATTTGGAAATATCAAGCGTAAAGGATGTTATTAATAATTATGATATTATATTGAAGATCATAGAGAATTTGCCTGAAGATGATAAAACAGTTAATTTTTTTAATTTTTCTACCGAGGAAGAATTGCTTGAGTCAAAGAAAGAATTATTTTATTATTATGATCCAAAAGATGATATGGAATATTGGATAGGAAAAATAAGAGAAGGTAAGCCTAATTTAGAAAACATAAATGCTGACACCCGAACCGTGATTGATCAAATGTGGGATGTATTGGACTCTTATTAAAGGGAACCTCTGGAAACCCAACCGGAGTTTCCAGAGGTTCCCCGGATATAAATACGTCCAATGTCGCATAACGTTCCGGCTGTTTACGAAGTTTTGGCGGCCCGGATAAGGAAGTGCGTAGCATTTACAGGGCCGACAAAGTGTGGGTGGAGTGAGGCGTGGGAATGCGTGAAGCGATTGACCCAGGCAAACCGGAGCCCGCGCCACCAGCGGCGGCGATGCGTAAACAGTCCTGTTATGCGAAGTACCAGCACTATTCCGATATTTCTTTGTTTAATTCGGTTTTAATCTCTTTTATTATTCCATATAATTTCGGTAAATCATGTATTTTTAATAACGGTTTATCTTGTTCTAAAATATATGCTTTAAAATATTTTTCTATTGCTTGCTGACAATGAAATGCCACAATATTTGTCAAATATTCTTCGTTAATGATTATAGATGCGGTTTTAACATCTTTTTCTGCCAACATTATCCAATCATCAGCTAACTTTTTCATATATTACCTTTCCCGTCTTTTC
>JAISEB010000311.1 GCA_031264395.1 Treponema sp.
CCCATAAGCCCGTATGTTGAACAGTACCTTTTGGTCAGGTGACCGGTTATGAGGCGATCATGAGGCGCGTTTTTGTGTGGGCCGTCCTCCTTGCGGGGCTTGCGGCAGGGTGCAGGACCCTTGAAAAAACCGAAACCATATGGGGCGCCGTCCGCGTCTACGGCAGCGAACCCTATACCTACGCGGGCATAGAAACCGAAGACGGCCGGATCTACGCGGTTTATCCGCCCGAAAAGGAGGCGGAACTCCGGAAGCTTCAGGGCCGTACTCTGGAATTTACCGTCCGTTTCCTCCCGGAACCCAAGGGCTACGGCGCCCTTTTCCTCAAAGACGGCACGGTAACGCCCGTTTCGTGGAAAACGGCGGAAAGATAGAAAGTAACGTATCTTCAGATGGTGGCGGCGCTCCCGTCATTTCCGGCATATACGGGCCGTCTTGGCAAAAATATCCGCCAGGTAGCGCCCTTCCCTTTCGGTAAGGCCTGCCCGTGAAATAAGGTCGCGGAAAAAGCGTTCCTGCCTTTCGCGGCCGGGATGCCGGTAGAAGCCTATAGAGGCCAGCGAGCCGGTTATGGCGTCCGTTAGTTCCCCGGTTTCGCCCTGGGTCAGGGGAACCCACGCGCCCTTGACCGGGTTTTTTTCCGCCCCGCCGAGCGCCCTGAAAAGCTCGTAGGCGTAGATCTGCACCGCGTGCGAAAGGTTCAGCGAGGGGAACGCGTCCGATGCGGGAATATGGGAAGCAATGCCGCAGAGGCCGAGTTCGTCCTCTTCAAGGCCGGTGCGCTCGTTGCCGAAGACCAGCGCCGCCGTTCCGGGCTTTTCCCGCAGCCATAAGGCAAGCTCCCGGGGATCAAGGCTCACATGCTTTCGAAGGCGGCCCCGGCGGCGGGTGGTTCCCGCAAGCAGGGTACAGCCTTCGGCCGCCTCTTCCAGCGTGCCGAAAAACCGGGCTTCCTCCCAGACATCCGCCGCGTGGACGGCCCGTTCCAGCGCTTCTTCCCCGTTAAGGCTGCTTTTCGGCGTGCCGGCTATGCGGAGACGGGAAAGCCCCATGTTTTTCATGGCCCGGCAGACAGCGCCCACATTCCCCGATCCGCCCGGCCGGGAAAGGACTATGACCACATCTTCCAAATTCATGCTTTATTTTAGCCTGAAAACCGGGTATTTTCCCGAAAAAGCATTGAATTCCTCCCGGAAATAATACATATTTTTAATAGGCTGCAATGCAACCGGGTTTGACAAATTTTTTTCTTGCGGCTAAGATAAATGTTGGATTTTGTAGTCCGGTGTTGATATTATTATGTTAATATGGCATAATTCATTGAAGATGACTTCAATGGGTTATGAATGAAGGGAGCGTCATGACAAACAACGATATTGTTCCTGGATTTGATGACGAAAAAGACGAAAGCCTCAAAATAAAGCTTCAGAAGGTAAATGAGGTTGAAGGTTGTCTTGTTTTGTATCTTACCGGTTACATCGATACCTACAATTCCAATTATTTCCAGAAAAGGGTTGCCAAAGCCATTGAAAGCGGCTTCATACGGCTGGTTTTTCAGTGCGGGGGCCTTAACTACGTATCCTCCACGGGCATCGGTTCCTTTACCGCCTTCCTCAAGTCGGTAAAACCCCGGGGCGGCGATCTGGTACTGCTTGAAATTCAGCCCAAAGTGTACGAAGTATTTCAGCTTCTGGGGTTTTCGCAGTTTTTCAATATCAAGGATAATCTGGACGATTCAATCAACTTTTTCCGCAGCGGGTCTTCGGCGGAAACCGTTTCTCTTTTTCCCAAGGTTTTTGCCTGTCCAATCTGTTCCAAGAAACTCAAGGCCCTTAAACCGGGCCGGTTCCGCTGTTCCGAATGCAAGACCATTCTTGCCATTGACAATGCCGGGCAGGTCTTCCTGGGTTAGGGCGGTTTTGTAAAGGCTCAGGTCCTTGACGTTGGGGTTTCAGGGGATTTTTCCGCAAAAAGGGGCTGTTGATGGCTGACGATAAAATTGAGCAGTATTTAATTGATCTTATGCTCACATATCAGGAAGTAGAGGCGAATCTCTGGTATCTGGACGACCGGGAGCACGGCCTTGAAGGGGTGGCAATCCTCAAGGCCGATTCGCTCGTGGTTTTCCGCATGGTTCTTATGAACGCCCCGAAGAACAACAGGCTCGAATGTTTTACCAAACTGCTGGATCTAAACGCCCGCGACTTGATCCACGGGGCCTATGCCCTTGAAAACGACAAGATCATCCTTATCGATACGCTGGAATACGACGCCATGGATTACAGTGAATTCAGGGCCACGCTGGACTCCTTTAGCCTTGCGGTGACCCAGCATTATCCTGTACTTTCCACATACCGCGAATAACCGGGAGGCCGGAAGATGGGTATCTTTTCGAGGCTTAAAACGCTTGTTTCTTCAAATGTCAATGATCTGATCAGCAAGGCCGAAAAGCCGGAAAAGATGCTGAACCAGCTGATCATCGACATGAGTGAACAGCTCATCGAGTCCAAGCGGGCGGTGGCCATGGCCATTGCCGACGAAAAAAAGCTGGAACGGGAGCGGGACAATCAGGGAGCCCAGTCACAGGAATGGGAACGGAAGGCGATGCTGGCCGTCCGGGGGGGCAAAGACGATCTTGCGAAAGAGGCGCTGCTCCGCAAGCAGGAGTACGACAAGGCGTATCAGGAATACCACAAACAGTGGAGCGCCCAAAAGGAATCTGTCGACAAGCTGAAGGAAAGCCTCCGCGAGCTTCAGGACAAGATCGAGGAGGCCCGGCGGAAAAAGAACCTCCTTATTGCCAGGGCCAAACGGGCCGAAGCCCAGCAGAAAATACAGAGTACCATCTCCAGCGTTGCCGGCAACCGTTCCGCCTTTGACGCCTTTGACCGTATGGCCGCCAAGGTGGATCAGATGGAGGCCCAGGCCGACGCCGCCAAAGAACTGGAAGATTTTTCTTCCAACGCAAGCCTCGACAAGCGTTTTGCGGAGCTGGAAAAATCCGACGCTTCAACCGACGTTATGCTTGAAGACCTCAAGGAAAAAATGAAGGCCCTTCCCCAGGAGTGAGCCTGTGCGCCATTTTGGCACGCCCGCGCCGGGGCGCGTCCTTCCTGTGGATAAACTGTTTATAACCCGGAAAGAAAACAGGGGCTGCGGCGTTTGTACGCAAAAAAGGCTTCAAAAGGGCTCATGTCAAGGCGGTTTGGGTTTTTTTAAGGGACTTTTTTTCGTTTTTGAGGAATTTGTTTCAAAAAAGGACGTGCGCGGGCTTCCTTTTTCATGGTTTTTTGCCTGAAACACGGCTTGCCGCGCCGCCGGGACTGCCGCCGTGTTGTGGATAATATGTTAATAATGCCTCCGGTTCCCGAAGATTATGCCTTGCAATGTTCCGGGGGGCCGTGTTACCCTTAAAGAGTGAAAAATATTGCCCGTCTGGCGCTTTTTTTCAGTTGTTTTTTCACCGCCGCCTTTGTTATTTCGGCTTTGGCGCGGTATTTCCATATCAGAATTGAGGCGGTCCGTCATCTTCCCCTGCGGCCGGAAACGGCGCTTCCCGAATTTATCGCCGCCGCCCGCTGGGCCGGATCTTTTGCGCTGTATGTTTCGCTGTTGTTTGCCCTGAGTTTCGCGGCCCGCAGCCGTATTTCTTCTCCGGTTTCCATTGTTCTTTTGGTTGTTTTTGCGGGGGGATTCACCTTTGCCGTTTTTACCGCTGTGGAACGGGGCGGCTTTGTGCCGGCCGCGCGGGATACGGGGAAAATCCTGGGGGGGCCGGGCCTTATCCTTTCGCAGCAGAACAACACGATAGTGCTTGTCCGGGGGCCCGCCGAAGAGAACGGGCCAAGGGCCGTCTCCATTCCCGGCAGGCCCCTCATCTATCAGGAAGAGCCGCTGGGTCAAGGCGGTACGGCGCCGGCCCTGCCCCCTGTGGCGTTCGGCGGCGGCGCTCCCTGGTTCCTCAAAAACGCGGCCATAGATTTTTCCCTTGCCTCCGGGCGGTTCAAAAGCCGTTTTGAGGAGGGGCCGGTTCAGTTTTTTGCCTATCTGCTTCCCCTTGTTTTGTTGCTTGCGAGCCTTGGTTTTATCCTCAGGCTTGGCCGCTGGCCGCTGGCGAACCTCTTTTTGGGCGCGCTGGCCTTCCGGGGCGTGCTGGCGGCGGAGACTTTTGTCAATTCGCCTGAAGTGCAGGATGTGTTTGCCTCCCTTTTGGGAAATTCCGCGGCCCTGCCGTTTGCCGTTCCCCTGTTGTTTATCGCGCTTGCGGTCCTTGTCGATCTGTACACCTTTCTGGTTTTCGCGGCCCGGAAAAACGGCGAAGAGGATTAGGCGATGAAACTGAACCGGAAAGCGATTCTTTCTCCGCCGGGAATTTTTATCATCTATGTACTGGCCTCTTCCCTTGTGATCATGGCCTATACCTTTGTCTTTCCCGGCGAAACTTCCCCGGTGCCCTGGTTTGCCTTTAAGTGGCGTTTTGTGCGGGGTTTTCTCCGTATCTTTAACCTGTATCCCGCGCTGGCCCTTTCGGCCCTTGTGATTCCCTTCGGCGTTCTTTCTTCCTTTGTCGAAGGCTACGGCAGTTTTTCCGCAAAATTTTTCGATCGCATTAAAGGCTCCCTGATTACCGCCATTGCCGCTTCGGCGCTGTACGGCGCGATCTGCTTTATCCCGTTTCCCCTGCTCGCCGGCGCTGAGGAGGACATGCGTTTTGAGGGGGAACTCTACCGGCTGTCGCGGGACAAGGCCAGGGAAAACGGGGCGGCCGGAAACTGGGAAGACGCCGCGTATTTTATTGCCGTATGCGAAAGAATATGGCCGGGAAGCCCCGAACTGGAAACGCTCAAGACCAGTGTTTCCATCAGGCTTGAAAGGCTTCGTTTTGAAGAGGGGGAAAGGCGGCGCGAGGCCGCGGGCGCGGCGGCCGGGACCGCCGGCCAAGTACCTGCGGCGGGAGGGGGGGATTCCGGCATTCCCCGGCCGGTAAACGCCGCAGAGGCGCTTCTTTACGCCGGACAGTCCATGGATGCCGGGCGGTACTACAACGCCCACTGGCTGGCCATTCTTGCCGGGCAGCTTGCCGCGGCCGGAAGCCCCGAAGCTGCGGAGGCGGCCCGTGTGGCGGGGCGGGCGTGGGACGCGGTGATGTCCCTGGCCCCCGGCGCGCAGGAAAAGGAAGCGTATTTTCTTTACAGGCTGAAAAATTCCGGCTACCAGGCCATGGTCGGCGGCGACTGGATCAGGGCCTACTATATTTTCCGGGAACTTTCGGATCTTGCCCCGTCTGATCCCGATGTGGCGCATTACCTGGCGCAAAGTGAACAGGGAACTTCGGAAAC
>JAISEB010000304.1 GCA_031264395.1 Treponema sp.
TCGGGAACCATGACGTTCCCGCAGCCTCCGAAAAACAAAAAAAGCGCGGCGGCGGCTATTCCTGACAGGCGTTTTTTGTTTTTCATACTTTTTTATAGCATTTTTTTTGGAATTTTACAAGTTCTTTATAGATAATTTTTTCGGAAAAAAACTGTAATGGCGGCAATGAAAGTAAACGCCGGTGCCCGAAGCCTCCGGCGGCAGGCTCCCGCGCCCTTACTCGACAAAATTACGGAATTTGTTTATTCTATGCCATTATGTTACAGTTCGACGATTACATTTCAAACCTTCCCGATCTTCCCTACCCCAATTTTATCGCCATGGTTGAAGCAATAGAAAAACACGGGGACAAGCCCGCCATTCTGTACCGCTCGGGAAAACAGCGGGAATTCGGCCGGTGGAGCTACGCGCGCTTTGTTGCCGAATGCCGCCGCATAGGCCGGGGGCTGCTTGCCGCGGGGCTCAAAAAGGGCGACAGGGTGGCGCTCTGGGCGGAAAACCGCCCCGAATGGATGATCATCTGGATGGGAACCGTTATCGCCGGGCTTGTCATTGTCCCGGTGGATTTTCTGGTGTCCGAAAAGGAATGTCTTAACATCATCAAGATAACAAAGGCCAGGGCCTTTTTCTATTCCGGGAGGAAACGGGAATTTGCCGAATCGCTTGCGGCCGGGGACGCCGCCCTTGACGCGCTGGTATGTGTGAGCAAGCCGGGCGAAGACGGCGGCGCGGACGACGCCTTTACCGCGTTCGGAAGCGGCGCCGGAAGCCAGGCCCTGCCCGAGGTTTCCGATGTGGAAGAACATGATCCCGCTTCCATTGTTTTTACGTCGGGGACCACCGGGTTTGCCAAGGGAGTTACCCTTCACCATAAGGGAATCATCGCCAATACCAGCGCCGCGATACGGATACTTACCCCCAATTCCCGGGATATTTTCATGAACGTCCTCCCGCTTCATCACACATACCCTACAACCTGCAGCTTTATGGCCCCCATTTCCATCGGGATTCCCACGGTGATCAGCGAGAAAATCGTGGGCAAGGTTGTCATTGACGACATAAAGGACGGCGGGGTTACCTTCCTCATCGCCGTTCCCCTGCTCTTTGACAAGGTAATGACCGCCATTGATCAGGGATACCGGAAACTTCCGTTCATCATACGCCTTCCCCTTGACCTCCTGCGGAGCATAGCCCTGGCAAAGGCCAAAAAGGGAAAGTTTGAATTTGGCCGGGATGTTTTTAAATTCATCCGCAAAAAGGCCAGCCTTGATTCGCTGCGCATACTCGTGGCCGGAGGCGGCGCCCTTAACCCGAAGACCGCCGATTTCTTCGATTCGCTGGGCTTCAACATCGTCCACGGTTACGGCATGAGCGAGAACAGCCCCCTTATCTGCGTAAATACCCCCCGGCACAAACGGAACGCTTCCGTAGGGCTGCCCGTCAGTTACACCTATGTAAAGATCCTCGATCCCAACGAAGAAGGAACAGGCGAAATTGCCGTCAAGTCCCCTTCGCTCATGCTGGGCTACTTCGAAAACGAGGAAGCCACGCGCGAAGTCTTTACCGAAGACGGCTACCTCCTTACAGGCGATCTTGGCTACCGGGATGAAGAAGGCTACGTTTACATTAACGGCAGAAAGAAGAACCTCATTGTAAGCTCGGGGGGAAAGAACATTTACCCGGAAGAAATAGAAACCCACTTCGCGCTTTCCCGCGTCATTGCGGAGATCCTTGTGGTGGGCCGCAGGGAACCGGCGTTTGGCGGCGAACAGATCTACGCCGTGGCGGTTCCCAATATTGAAAACATCGCGCAGGATCATCCGGGCAGGGAAAACGACGAGGCGTTCATACAGGATCTTGTCAAAAAGGAAATAGCGGAAGTGAACCGGCATCTTCCCGGCTACAAGAAAATAATCGACTTTACCATACGCCGGGAACCATTTGAAAAAAACGCCCAGCAGAAAATACGGCGCTTCCTCTACAAGAGCTACGAAAACCCGCTGTAATATCCATAAGCCGGGCGGCGGGCGCGTCCGCGTCTTGTAACGGTTTGTTACACGGAAGACGCGGCTTCGCGCACCCATTGCAAGCGGCGGAGATCGGCGCCCCTTGGTATGGTGCAGTCGGCGCCAAGCACGACGCCTTTTCTTCCCGCTTCTGAAAGAAGCCTCCGCGTCTCCGCCTTGACTTCACGCTCGCTTCCCCGGCAGAGAACGCCGTCCGCCGTGTTCGCAAAGCCGCCTATAACGGGCTTTCCAAAGAGCCGCTTCCCTTCGCCCAGCGGCACGCCTTCAATTACGGAGGCCCAGTTAAAAATCTGGGCGGGATACGAAACAAAACGGCCAAGATCGTTCCTGTGCCCTTCGTAACCGCAGATGTGAAGAATGTTAAGGGGGCCGACACGGGCGGACGGGCCGTCCTGCCGCCCTGCCGCGGCTTCCTTCGCGGCGGCGTTCGCCGCTTCAAGCACCAGCGCATCGCCGGGAAAAAGAACCTCGTCATGAAGGGCCCTTGTCATTCCCGGGCCGTTTACATCCTGCGTTGAAAAATAGATCCCGTCGGCTCCGCCTTCCAGAATGACGCGGCGGGCAAGAAGGGCCAAATCGCCCGCGGCCGTGTCAAGGGCGTGTCTTACGGCGTCCCTGTCTTCGGCGATAAGGGCGGCAAGGTCCGCGTCGGCGTCCCTCCCCGAAGAGCGGCGTATGAATTTAAAGATCGTGGCGGGGGCAAAGATATTGTAGAAGGAAAGCACTTCGCCCCCGAATATCCCCGTAACGGCCTTTGCGAACGCCACCTGTTTTTCAATCCACGGATGGGCGGCCCCGATGGAAACAACTTCCCCAAGATCCCCGGCGTTCCGGGCGTCCCGCAGCCGCGCGTTCGGATACACGAAAAAACCGTCCGTCATTATCTTCATAAAATCAGGCTGAAATTCACCGTAGTACGCGCGGTGGCCGGCAAGGTTTTTTTCGAATAGCGAAGGATCGGCAAAACCGTCTTCAAGTTCATCCGGCACAAAATGAAACCAGAATCCGGCGGGAACCTTTTCAGCGTATTCATCCCGAAACGACCGCAGTACCCATTCACGCTTGTTCATCAGTAAACCATACGGTAAAATCCGCATTTAAGATAGTACGATTCGCCGTAACCCGCGCGCACGGGATGATCCGGCGACTGTGTTCTAAAATCAAGCTGATGCGCCGCGCGGCCGGCGTCCGCGGCGGCTTCGGCGATCATTTTTTTAAAACGCTCTTCGCTCAGAGCGTGGCTGCACGAACAGCTTACAAGGACCCCGCCGGGTCTCAGGATCTTCATGGCCCTGACGTTGATCTCCCTGTAGCCGCGCAGCGCCCCTTCCAGCGCCTGGCGGGATTTCGCAAAAGCCGGCGGATCGAGTATGACAAGATCGAAGCGCTCCTTTTTCCGCTCCATGCGGCGGAGCGATTCAAACAGATCCTCTTCCACGGGAATGATCCTGCCGCCTGAACCGTTAAGCGCGGCGTTGACGGCAAGGATCTTGAGCGCGTCGGCGGAAACATCCACCGAAGTTACCTGTAGCGCCCCGGCGCGGGCGGCGTATATGCTGAACCCGCCCGTATAGCTGCAGACATCAAGAACGCGGGCGCCGGAGGCATACCGCGCGGCAAGGCGGCGGTTTTCCCTTTGATCCAGATAGAACCCGGTTTTCTGGCCTCCTGAGGGATCAACAAGAAAGGGAAACCCGTTCTCAAATATGACAATTCCCCCTTCGGGAAAATTCCCGCGCAGCACCCCTTCCGCCGGCGGCAGCCCTTCCATTTCCCGCGCCCTTGCCGCCGATTTTTCGATGATGCCAAGCGGCGCGGAAAATATTTCATCCGCGCTCACGTTAGCCGCACTCACGTTGGCCGCGTCCGTACTCACATTACCCGCGCCGTTCCCGGCGGGCGGAACAAACGCCTCTTCCAAAACGGCAAGAATGTCATCCCGGCGGGCATCCACGCCCCAGGCAAGGAACTGTACCGAAAGCCATGAAGAAGGCGGCCCCAGAGCGGCCCTGGCGTCTTCAAACGAGGGAGCGCCGCCGGGGGAATCCGCCGCGCTGAAGGCGGCCTCAAACGCGGAACGGGCCCATCCGGTAAAACGATCGACAATAAGGCCGGGGAGAAAGTCCGCCTCGCCAAAAACGGCGCGGGCGCTTTCGCGGCCGGGGACAAGGCTGCACGGCGGAAGAAGACGCCGCCGCATGGCCTCCCGTATGCGCCGCCTGAAAAATCCCTTGTCGGCGCCTTCCTTTGAGGAACTGTACATACGGGCGGTGATTTTTGAATTGGGATTGACAAAGGCCCGCCCTACATACGTCTTGCGGGAACTTTCCACATCGGCAACTTCGCCGGGAACAAGCGCGGCGGGGACGGCGCTGGCGCCGGGACCGGCGAGGACGCGGGCAATTTCATTGCCGTATACCCAGGGGTGGCCCTGCAAGAGACGGGCCTCCTCGCCCGGTTTCAAAATAATACGCTTCATGCGGCGGCGCCGTTGCGCCCGTATACGCGCGTCACCGGAGATCCCGCGAAGAGCCTTCGGGCGGGCTTCTGCGCACAATAAATTCCTGCTTCACGGGCCAAAGGCTCCCCGAAGCGCGGGCGGCCAGCGAAAGGAGTTCCTTCTGAACCCTGAAGGGCGCTTCGCCTTCCGCCGGGCTCCGCCGCTTCCACTGGCCGCCGGGGCCAAGGCTGTACGCCTGTGTGTTGTCCCTGAAATACAAGGTCAGTATTTCAAGCAGTTCCTTCCTCAACGGCTCTTCCTGAACCGGAAACATCAGCTCCACCCGCCTCTCCAGATTGCGGGGCATCCAGTCGGCGCTGGAAATGAAGATCTCCTCCGCGCCGCCGTTGGCAAAATAATAGATGCGCGAATGTTCCAGATAATGATCGACAATGCCCGACACCTGTATATTTTCCGAAAGCCCCGGAACGCCGGGAACAAGCGTACAGATGCCCCGGATACTAAGGAAGATCTTTACCCCCGCCTGCGACGCGGCGTACAGCGCGTCGATGATGCCGGTATCGGCAAGGGAATTTATTTTCGCCATGATCTTTCCCGGATACCCCTGGCTTGCCCGTTTTGCCTCGCGCCCTATAAGTTCAAGGAGCCGCCGCTTGAGACCCGCCGGAGCTATAGAAAGTTTACGCATGGGCTGGACAAAGGAATAGCCTGTGATCATGTTAAAGAGGAGCCCCGCGTCGTAGGCTATATCGTCCCGGCAGGTAAAGATCCCTATGTCTTCATACAGCCGCGCGGTCTTGTCGTTGTAGTTTCCCGTGGAAACATGAACATAGCGTACAAGGCGGTCGTTTTCCCTGCGGAGTACGAGGGTAACTTTCGCGTGGACCTTGAGTTCCGCAAGGCCGTACACCACAATCACCCCGGCCCTTTCAAGCCCCCTGGCCCAGGAGATATTCCGCTCCTCGTCGAAACGCGCCTTGAGCTCCACCATGGCCGTTACATGTTTACCGGCAAGCCCCGCCTGTTCCAGCGCCCGCACGACGGGGGAATTGCCGCTTGTCCGGTACAGGGCCGTTTTGATGGAAATGACCTGCGGGTCCGAAGCCGCCTCCTGAAAAAAACGGACCACGGGATCAAAGGACTGGTACGGCAGATGAAGCATCAGGTCCCCGGCCTTGATGCGGTCCCATATCGATTCATCCCCGCCGAAACTCCCGGACGGATATATCTTCCAGGGTTTTTCCTTTAACGAATCAAAGCCCCTCACGTTCACCAGTTCAAGAAGCGCTCCAAGGTTAATGGGCCCGGGCGCTTCGTAAAGATCGTCTTCCTCAAGCGCGAGCCTTCCGGCGATTTCCCTTTTAAGGCGGACGCTTCCCGGCGAATACACCATGTTGACCGCCGTGGAACGTTCCCTGTCTTCAAGGACCTCTTCCATGGCCTCAATAAAATCCTCGTCCCTTTTTTCATCCACGGAAAAATCAGCGTCGCGGCTTACCTTGAAAACCATGCTTTCCCTGACAGTCAAGCCGGAAAAAAAATAATGCCCCCAGAAAAGCACCGCGTCTTCAAGCAGCGCCCATGAAACATGCTCCTGGGTCCTGTGCCCGCCGCCTGATCCGGCGGGAAATACAATGATGCGGTCAATAAAATTGGGTATCTGGACCATGGCGGTGTATTCTTTTCCCGCCTCATCCCCGACAAGAAAGGCGCAGTTAAAGCTCAGGCTGTCAATGGCCGGCAGGGTTTCATCAATGCGCAGGGGGGTAAGAACGGGAAAGATCTCTCCCAGAAAAAAAGACTCAAGGTAACGCTTTTGAAAATCGGTCCAGCCGTCCCGGCGCACAAGCTCAAGGCCGCCGCGGGCAAGGCCGGGAAACACCTCGTTTTCAAGACACTCGTACTGACGCCGTACAATGGAGCGGACCTTTTCGGAAACCGAGGCAAGCCGCCCGGTCCGGGAAAGACCGGCGTCCAGAGGCTGCGCCGTTTTCGCGCCCACAGCATGTCCGGCGGCGGCAAGCGCCGCCCGTTTCATCGCCGCGACGCGGACCATGAAAAATTCATCAAAATTGGAGGAAACAATTGAAAGAAAACGGAAACGCTCAAGCGGCGGAAGATCGCGCCTTAAACCTTCCTCCAGAACACGCTCGTTAAAATCTATCCATGAAAGGTCGCGGTCCAGATAGCGGACGGCTTCCTCCGGCCCCTGTTCGTTCATATTTTTTCCTTAACCCAGAACTACCCTGTATCCAAATACATCTTGAAACATACCGGCCTTTTCTTCCAGCCCCATAAGTTCAAGACTCAGGTCATGTACGCCTTGCGTGTGTATCGCAAGAACCTCCGGTTTTTTTTCAACGGTGATGTTCCGTATATGCTGCGAATGGCCCCGGTCAAGCGCGTCGGCAACGCGGAGCAAGGACGCCATTTTAAGAACCAGAATGCGCTCCTCCCTTTGCAGCGCAATGTATTCAATGTCCGTCTGCGAAGGGGGATCGCCCCGGTGGTAGCGTATGACGTTGGCAATAATGTCAAGCTCGTCACGGTGCAGCCCAAAGACCTCCGAATTGGAAACAATGTACTGGCCGTGTTTCTGATGCCCCGAACCCTTGATGTACATGCCTATATCGTGCAGCATCGCCGCCGTTTCCAGCATCATCCGCTCGCGGTGGTTCATGCCGTGTTCATGAACAAGGGCGTCAAAAAGAACCATGCACATATGCGCGACGTGCCGGCTGTGGGGCTCGTCAAAATGGTACTTCCGCCCAAGGCTCACCGCCGACGCGGTTATCTGGGAAAAAAATTCGTCCTGTAAAAGAGGATCTACCCCGCGGGCAAGATCTATAAGGAGGCCTTCGCGTATGGAAACAAGCGGAACGACAAGCTGCTGCGCGCCTGTCTCTTCCAGAAAAAGCCTGCACACCATGAGCCCGTGAACAAAGCCCTCCGCCTCGACATAGGGGATCTGGAGTTTTTGCACACAGTCCTCTATGCTGCAGCCGCGCATTCCTTCGGCAAATTCAAGAAAAGCGTTCCGCTCAATAACGCGGCAGTGCTCGTTGAGTTCCCGGCCGGTAAACAGGGACGCGATACGGGCGTCGGAGCCCGAGACTACAAAGGTCCGCACATGAACCAGATCCATTTCGGAACTAAGAAGACCCGATGCGTTCCGTATGTTTTCGTTAAGGTAGCGCTCCTGCGCCGGGGGACCCATTTCAGAACGGGTCTGCTGATCAATAAGGATGGTCCCCAGCTTGAGGCTGTGGGCGGCCACCATACGCCCGCGGCGAAGCAGCATGATCTCCGTAGAGCCCCCGCCTATTTCCATGATCATCGAATTGGCCCGCCAGAAGAGGGGCAGATCCTGCTTGATGGCAAAACGGACCGCCAGGTACATGAGGCGGTTTTCCTCTATACCTTCAACAATGGAAAGGCTGAACCCCGTTTCCTGCTTTACCCTGTCGACAAAAATATCCCGGTTCCGCGCGGCGCGAAGCGCGCTTGTGGCAATTACGTGGATGCCGCTTTCGTCAATGTCCCAGCCCTTGAGCAGTTCCCTGAAATTCCTGAGCACCGCCGTACATTCCAGAAGCGATTCCCGCGACACCTCGCCGGAGGTAAATACATCGCGTCCCAGCGCCACGGGCTTACCCGCCCTGTCAAGCGCCTTCCACCCGCCGGGCGGCGAAATTTCGGCGACAAGGAGCCGTATGCCTGTGGA
>JAISEB010000309.1 GCA_031264395.1 Treponema sp.
TCGATCTTCACCGCCCAGCATCTCGCGCCGGAGCTCCTGCCGACCATCGCCATTGCCGCCTACTCGTACATGGCGCTGATCCCGATTATCCAGCCGCCCATCATGCGGGCCCTTACAACCGCCAAAGAACGGGCCATTGTGATGCCCGAACCGAAGCAGGTAACGCAAACGCAAAAGATACTGTTCCCCATAGTGGTAACGCTTCTTACGCTGCTCCTGGTTCCGGCCGCGGCCTCGCTTGTCGCCATGCTGATGCTGGGTAACCTGCTTAAAGAAAGCGGCGTAACGGATCGCATATTCCATTCACTGCAGGGGGACGTGCTTAACCTGCTGACCATGCTCATCGGCCTTTCCATAGGCGCGACCGCCACGGCCGACCGTGTTTTAACACCCAACACCATCTGCATTATACTGCTGGGACTCATCGCGTTTGGCTTCGGCACTGTCGGGGGCGTTCTTATCGCCAAGCTGTTGTGCGCATTGACAGGCGGGAAAATAAACCCGCTCATAGGCAACGCCGGGGTCTCCGCCATGCCTATGGCCGCCCGGGTCTCCCAAAAGGTGGCCCAGGAATACAACCCTTCGAACTTTCTGTTGATGCACGCCATGGGGCCCATTGTGTCCAGCACCCTCGGTTCGGCCATACTGGCAGGTATTTTGATAAGAATTTTCGGCTGAGATTATGCCCCGCGTCCGCGTTCGAAGTCCGCGCCCGAAGTCCGCGTCCGGGCGCGGAAAGGCCGCCTTTCTTACAGCCGCCGGGCGACGGCGTCCAGAAATTCCTGGGAATCAAGGGGGCGCGCCGGGGCGGGGACGGCAAGCCGCGCGAGATCCCCCGTCATGTCCCCTTCCTCAATGGCGGCGAGGGACGCCCCTTCAAGCCTCTTCGCGAAGGCGCCGAGTTCGGGAATGCCGTCAAGCTCCGCCCGCTTTGCCAGCGCTCCCGTCCAGGCGAAGATCAGCGCCGACGGGTTGGTGCTGGTTTTTTCCCCGGCACGGTAACGGTCGTAGTGCTGCTGCACCGTACCGTGGGCCGCCTCGTATTCAAAGACCCCCGAGGGGGATACAAGGACGCTTGTCATCATGGCAAGGCTGCCCGACGCGCCGGCTATCATGTCGCTCATCACGTCCCCGTCGTAGTTTTTGCAGGCCCAGAGGAACCCTCCTTCGCTCTTGACCACGCGGGCCACCGCGTCGTCTATCAGCGTGTAGAAATACTTGACGCCCGCCTTTTCACATTGATCCTTGAATTCGGTTTCGTATATTTCACCGAAAATTTCCTTGAACCTGCCGTCGTAGGTTTTGGAGATGGTATCCTTTGAGGAGAACCAGATGGGAAGCTTCTGGTCAACGGCGTAGAGAAAACAGGCGCGGGCGAAATTCCGTATCGATTCATCCAGGTTGTGCATGCCCTGTACGACGCCCGGCCCCTTCATGTCGGCCACTTGCACCCGCTCTTCCTTTCCGTTTTTGTCCGCCGGGGTAAACACCAGTTCCACTTTGCCCGGCCCCCGCACGGACATTTCCGCCGCCCGGTAGACGTCGCCGTAGGCGTGCCTCCCAATGACGATGGGTTTCTTCCATGTAGAGACCGAAGGCTTTACCACCGAAACGGGAATGGGCCTGCGGAACACCGTCCCGTCAAGAATGGCCCTGATGGTCGCGTTGGGGCTTGGGTACAGTTCGTCCAGGCTGTATTCGGCCTTGCGGGCCGCGTTTGCGGTGATGGTCGCGCATTTTACCCCTACGCCCAGACGCCGTATGGCGCGGGCCGCCTCAACGGTGACCTCATCCCCGGTCGCCCCCCTGTTTTGCAGGGAAAGATCGTAGTAATCGGTTTTAAGATCCACAAAGGGAAGGATGAGTTTTTCTTTTACGAGCGCCCAGAGAATACGGGTCATCTCGTCGCCGTCAATTTCGGCGAGGGGCGTTTTCATACATACGCGAGCGCTCATGGTTCCTCCGGGGCGGAAACTTCCTGAAATTCGGGTTTTTGGAAACTCCTGCAGTATACTGAATAACGGAACGTCTTCCAACCCTTAGAGGAGGTTGTTATGCCCGAAAAACCCGGCGTCATGCGGGGCGACATTACCAAACTGGCCGTAGACGTTATCGTCAACGCCGCCAACTCCGGCCTTATGGGCGGCGGCGGTGTTGACGGCGCCATACACAGCGCGGCCGGCCCCTCCCTGCTTGCCGAATGCGCGGAAATAGCCCGGAAGCGCCGGAAGGAAGAGGGCCCGGAAGCGGCGGCCTGCCCCGCGGGGGAAGCGGTGATCACCGGCGCGGGAAATCTTCCCTGTAAACGGGTAATACATACCGTTGGCCCCGTGTGGTACGGCGGTACACAGGGAGAGGCGGAACTCCTTGCCTCCTGCTACCGGAAAAGCCTCCTTTTGGCCGGCGGCGAAGGTTTTTCGAGCATTGCCTTTCCCAATATCAGCACCGGCGTGTACGGTTATCCGAAGCGCGAAGCCGCCGGAGTTGCCGTAACGGCGGTCATGAAAACGCTTTCCGAAACGCCGGGAATTACCAAAGTGATCTTTGTATGCTTTGACGAGGAGAACCTGGCCATTTACCGGAAGATACTGGGGTAAAACGGATTTTTTAACCGCGAAGAATTTTTTAACCGCAAGGTCGAAGAAGTCGAAGAGTAAAAAGAAGGGGGGCGCATTTCCACACAGCCGCCCGCAAACGGCCGCATCGCCGCCGCGCCCCCCTGCGGGCGAGCCCCGCTACGCGGGTCTCGCCCTACCCCCCAAAAAGCGTGCCCGGCACCTTTGAGTTACCCAAGGGTAAAACGGTACCTGGCACCTTATGCGTATGTAAAGATGCAAGAATTTAACCGCGGACTACACGGACAGAACGGACTTTTTGTTTCAAGTCTCTTTTGTCCGTGAGGTCTGTGTCTGTCCGTGGTTGTTTTGAATTCGGAATAATTGGGGCATTAACCGGGCTTTGGGGAATGGGCGATTTCCTCGAATTTTTCGCGGCACGCGGCGGGAAGGGAAACGGTCTTAAGCCGGGATTTTTCCCCCCTAACAAGGATCACTTCCCCCCGGGGGCAGCCGAGGGTTTTCGCCAGAAAGCGCCTGAGTTCCTCGTTCGCCTTTCCGTCTTCGGCCGGGGCGGCTA
>JAISEB010000313.1 GCA_031264395.1 Treponema sp.
GCGGCGCCCGCGCCGCCTGTCAGCTGTGAAATATCCGTTATTTCGGCGGAAAGGGTCACATCCGGTATGCTGACGTACTTTCGTATGTCGTCCGCGGTTTTGGATGTGGCAAAGTAGTAGTCCACCGTCGGAAAGAAATTATCCTCGTACAGTTGTTCAAATTCCGGGGAAGTCTTCAGAACGGTGCCCGAACCCTTGAGGGCCGCGTACACCTGAATGCCTCCCACCGTGTTCATCAGGCTGTTTTCGTCGAATTTGACCGAGACCCGGTAAACGGGACTGTCCGCCGACTGTTTGAGTTCGACAAGCTCGTCTTCGGTAATGCCGCGTCCGCCCGAAGGGGGAGCGGCGGCGGGCGGCGGGGGAGGCGGGGCGGCGGCCTTTGCCGCGGCCGCCGGTTTTGCCCCTCCCTTGCGGCTCTTGCTCCCTTCGGGAAGCAGGGCGGAAAGACGCCCCTCTATTTCCGACGTGTCCCCGCCGTAAACCGCCCCGTTCATGCGCTGTTCCAGCATGGCTTTGATGATGTCAATGGCCGCCAGAAGGGTATCCACTACATCTTCGTTGACTTGCAGTTGATCCGAGCGGATCGCGTCAAGCACGTCTTCCACCAGATGGGTAAAATGGGAAAGTTCCATCATTTCCACCGTGGCGGACCCCCCCTTAAGGGTGTGCGCCGCCCGGAAAATCTCGTCTATGGCGTCCCTGTTGCCGCCCTCGTTTTCGAGAACCAGAACGTTCTGTTCCAGGGTGTCAACCTGCATCTGGGCTTCGGCAAAAAAATCCTTGAGAAGTTCCTCATTGTTCGGATCAAGGTAATCACTCATATACTGTAAATCTTATACACAAATCGTTTTGCGTCAAGACTGCGATCCGGCGGCCCGCGATTAAAAACAGGGAAAAACGGGGAATTTATGCCGATATATAAGGCAAGATGAAAGATATACGGCTGCGAAACATTCGTTCTTTGGGTCTTTTTCTCCTTGTCTTTCCGTTTTTTTCGCTTTTCGGGGCGGAAATAACCGTTCCAAGACTGGAATTGGCCACGAGGGGCAGGGTGAACAACGACGGGGACTTCGCCCTTGCCACCAGCGCCATCGCGGATATAGCCCTTGACGGCGGCTACAAGTTCGGCGTCAGGCTGGGCCTGTCGTTTACCGCCGCCGACCTTGGCAAGGCCTTTGCCTACCGCGACTTCCGTTTTCTGCCCCTGCCGCCGGGAACGGCGGTTTCGGACCTTGAGTACAACAGTCTTACAGATCAAATGAACAGCGCGATGGACAACAGCGCCTTTCTTGCTTTCCGCTCCGCCAAAGCCACCGCCCGCGATCTGTTCGGCCTGCCGATGGAACTTTCGTATTTTATAGGACACGGGGATACATTCGGTTCCGGGGAAGAGTTCGCCGCCCGGTACGGGCTCTTCCAGATTCCCACGGATTTTACCGGCTTCTACTATTTTCCGGACGGCATAGGCGGCGATATTAACAGGCGTTATGAAGGGATCTATCAGGCGCGGGGAACGGGATTTTCCTTTGCCCTTACCCGCTGGAACAGGTTTGTCCCGCTTTTTTACGCATACCAGAACCTCGCGGCCTTTGAAGACGGAACGTACTCCTTTACCGGGAACCGCTTTTCAGGCGATCTCCGCCTGCTCTTTAACGGGAACGCCTTGAGCGTTGAAGCCTTTGGCGGGGTCACAGGGGGAAGGGACCCGCGTATACAGTTTCGCGGGGGGCTCCTCGCGTTCTTCAGTTCCGGCGCGAACACGGATTTGCTCCTTGAGGCCGGTATTCCCGGCTGGGAAAAAGGCAGCGAATTCGGCGCGGATCACCTGTATTTCCTCATCGAGCCCCGGCTGCGTTTCGGCATCATGGCCTTTCATCTGACGTTTTTTTATCACCCTTTGGTATATCAGGGGGTCAGGACGAACGACGAACGGGGAAGGGCGGACATTAACTTCAAAATCATCGCCGGAGATCCTGTTTCTACGGGCATTCAGGGGGGAATTGAAAATACACTGGGCGTTAAAGTCGACGATTACGACGCCCTGAGCGTCCGGTTTAGCCCCTTTGTCAGTTTTATCAGCAACGGGCTTCAGTGGAATGTAAAACTGCGCATAAACGTGATGGATCACAGCACCCCGTACAGGATGTTTGAAGTATTTGCGGGAATACGGACGGCTTATTGATGAAACAGGTGAAATTGATGAAACCGATGAAAAAAAACCGCCCCGGCTTTTCCGCGTTTTGGTTTCCGCTCTTCCTTTCAGCCTTCTTTGCCGCCGCCGCGGGAACGGCCGGTTCGCTTGAACTGCGCCTGGAAGGCGGCGCGGGGAACATCTCCTTTGATCCCGGCCAGGATCACCCCGTGGGCGGCGGACGCTTCACGCCCCGGACCTATCCGCTGGCCTTTGCGGGCCTCTCGGGGGCCTTTAACGGCACGATTTCCTGGGAAGCCGCCTGGGAACGGGACCCGGTGTTACGGAACCGCGTAAAGGCCGGACTTGGCCTGGATTTTTCCTTTGTGCGGATTGAGGCCGGTATGATCCTTAGCCCCTTTAACACCCCCGAAAAGATCCTGAGTCCGGGAGCCGCCGGGGGGCTGACCTTTGAATGGCCGGGGGTTATCTTTGGCACGGTACGGGGTTCCTCGACGCTGGGGTCCAGCCTCAGCTTCCCCGGGGATTACATACAGGAAACAGGGGAGATCATCCTAGGTTTCTGGGTTCCCAATGTGGTGTGTTCCCTTTCTTTTTCTTCCGCGGCTTTTA
The DNA here is from genome assembly GCA_031264395.1 of Treponema sp. Taxonomy (GTDB): domain Bacteria; phylum Spirochaetota; class Spirochaetia; order Treponematales; family Breznakiellaceae; genus JAIROE01. Next base: position 2,768 of record JAISEB010000313.1, read on the forward strand.
GCCGGCGTTTCAGCGAACTTGTCCTTATAAAGGATCAACGGACCCGTTATCAGTTCAGCGCCGATGTTCACGCGAAAAACGTTCCCTACACCATCCTTGTGAACATGGGATACCAGAGCCTCAAGCGTTCTTACACGCCCGCGGGTTTCGCCTCCGGTTTTACGGAGGACGACGAGCTTAGATCGGTTTACCTGGGCGCGGAAGGAACCTGGCGTGTCATTACGGACCTGCGAATTCTCGCCGGCGTTGAAATGCCTGTTTATTCATGGGGAAAAACGCCCATGCTTGCCCCGCGTCTGAACACGGTGCTTTTTACGGTACGCGCGGGGGTCATCTGGACCCTGCCGGGGAATCGCCGGTAAAGGACGCCTCGCTCCGGGGGATATTCACCGATTTCAGGACCAGTTTTACCCTGCCGTCCGGTTCAACGGGATCTTTTACCGCGGCCTGTGTTTCAAGGGCCAGATCGGGAATCATGAAAACCCAGCGCTGCCCCTTCTTTTCAAGGGCGGCGGCTTCCCATACGGAACCGGCGCGTTCGGAAAGGTACACCGTGGTCCAGTACAGCCGTGACGCCCGTTCCGCCTGCTGGACAGCCTGGGCGGCCGCTTCCCCGGCCGCGAGCCTTACAAGCGTTTCATCGGCGGAAAGGGGATGTTCGCCCCGGAGCAGGGCGCGGATCTGAAGATGGGCAAGGAGGTCCGTGTAGCGGCGGAGGGGGCTTGTAACCTGTGTATAGGCGTCAAGGCCGAGCCCCCTGTGTATGCCCGGTTTTACCGAAAGGGTCCTTGGCCGCATGCAGCGGCGCAGCTGATAGAAACCGGCCATGCCAGGAAGCGGATCTGAGGGAAGATCCCCCGTCTCCTGGCATACAAAGGGAAAGGGCAGGGAATGTTCCAGCGCCCAGCGGGCGGCCCCTTCCCCTGCAAGGAGCATGCATTCCCGCACCGTCTCGGCGGACTGGTAACCGGCTATCCTTTCTATGGTGATTGTGTCCCCTTCAATGCCGATGTGGGTTTCGGGCAGTTCAATATTCACCGCCCCCGCCTCAAGCCTCCGCGCGAGGTTCCGCCGGGCAATGTCCCTTAGGAGCCCCAAAGCCTCCCTTGCCGCGCCGGCGCGCGTTT
>JAISEB010000028.1 GCA_031264395.1 Treponema sp.
TCCCCGCCTACGGGGGGAGCGGGGAAGTCCGCGCGCAGGTCATGGGCGGGGGGCGGAGCTGGGTGTTTCCCCTTGCCGCCGCCGAAAGGCTGGCCGTTCCCGGGCCCCTGGGGGAGACGATGGTGGAGATCCGGGACGGCCGGGCCCGTATTGTTTCTTCCCCCTGCATGAACCAGATCTGCGTGGCCGCCGGGGCGGTACACACTCCCGGACAGTGGACGGCGTGCCTTCCGAACCGCGTTATGGTTTCAATATCGGGGTCCGGCCGGGAAGCGGACGGAGAGGTGGATGCCGCTTCCTGGTAGGGAGCCTGTCTTTCCTCCGCGCGCGTCCGCCGGGGATCACGGCGTCATTTCCCTTTTTGGGGGCCTGTGCCTGTTCCTTGCTGTCGTAGAATATCTTGTCCCAAAGCCCCTTCCGTTTATGCGCATCGGGCTTGCCAACCTTCCCCTGCTCCTGGCGCTGGATCTTTTTCCTCCGGGAAGTTTCGCCCTGCTTGTGCTTGTCAAGATCCTCGGCCAGGGGGTGGTGTCGGGGACGCTCTTTTCCTACGTGTTTTTGTTTTCACTGGCGGGAACCGCCGCGTCAGCCCTCCTCATGTACGGCCTTCGCCGTGTTGCCGGGGAGCGTATCGGCTTCGCGGGCCTGGGGGCGGCGGGGGCTTTTGCCTCCAACGCGGTCCAGCTGCTGCTCGCGCGGTATGCCGTTTTCGGCTCTTCCGTCCGCTATCTGATTCCGCCTTTTCTTGCCTCCGGGGCGGCAAGCGGCTTTGCGCTGGGGCTCTTTTGCGGCTGTTTTGCCGCGCGGTCGGCCTGGTACGGCCGCCTGCGGGGCGTCCCGGAAAACGCGCCGCCTCTTCCTTCCTCTGTTTATGACGGGAGGCGGGGCGGGGAGGCCACAGGCCGCAACAGGAGGCGGGAAAGATGGGACCGGCTTTTTCCGCCGGGGGAACTCTTTGCCGCCGGCCTTGCCGCGATGTGTTTTTTTCTGTTTAACCCGTCGACGGCGTCCCGCGCCGTTCAGTTTTTTTTCTTTACGTTTCTGGCCTTTCTTTCCGGGAAGAAAATCAACCCCTTTGTTACCCTGTTTGTCATGCTGGGGATTGTCTTTTTCAACCTTTTGGCGCCCTACGGCAGGGTCATTGCCGACTGGGGTTTTTTCCGCGTTACCGAAGGCGCCTTGTCCGCCGGCCTGAGGCGTGCTTTTACGCTTGAAGGGCTCCTCATGCTGTCGGGGGCCTGTATACGGCCCGGACTGCGCTTCCCCGGCGGCGCGGGCCTTCTCCTTGCCGAATCGTTCGGCGTGCTGGGGAAGCTGCGGGAACGGAAGTTTGTCTTGAGGCCGGGGCACATTATCGAAGGGCTGGACAGGACGCTTCTGGAACTGGACGCGGGGAGCGCCGCGCCCCCGGAAGAAGACGCCCCCTCCGCGCGGGGAACGGTCCCCGGCCGCCTGATTCTTGTTCTTGTGGCCGCCGCGTCGGCCGTTCCCGCCGCGCTTACGGCCCTCGGGTTCTGGCAAGTCCCGCGATGGCTTCCTGGTAATTGGGGTTAAGCCGCACGGCCTGTTCGTAGGCTTCCGTGGCAGGGGCCCTGTCCCCCAGAAATTCGCGGACCTGGGCCAGCCTGTACCACCAGAGGGAAAGGCCCGGCTCCAGCCGCACGGCGGTTGTGTACGCTATGTCGGCATGGCGGTACTTTTCCCTTAACCTGAAAATTTCACCTATAAAGAAATAAGCGACAGAGATCCGCTCTCCTCTGGGAAGCGTGTTGGCGTAGCGCTGCATGCAGCTTAGGGAACGGTCGTAGTCGTCAAGGTAGAAGTAGGCTTCGCCCATGGTTTCCAGAATGCGGTACTCGTCGGCGAAAAGCCTTAGCCCCCGCTCTCCCCAGGTGATGACGTCCGCGTATTTGCGCTGGCGCTGAAGCGTCCAGGTGATGGCCGTGTAGGTGTCCCTGTTCGCGGTGTTTCCGGAAACTTCGCCCTGGCAGATCCGTATTGCCTCGCCGTAGTACCGTTCCGCCTCGGACATGCGGCCCCGCGCTTCAAGATCCCTTCCTGTGCGGTAATTCTGCATGGCGCTCATGGACGCGGGATTTCCGCCCGTTTGCCTTGTCTGGGCGAAAATTGCCTGGCTTTGTCCCGGACGAAATCCCGGACACAGCCCCAGACAGAGAAGAACAAACATACAACGGCGGATCGGTGTTTTCATCGTTATTGCAGCAAGCGGTTAATCGCCGCGGCGGCCTTTCGCCCTTCACCCATGGCAAGGATCACCGTGGCGGCCCCAAGGACTATGTCGCCGCCGGCGTAGACCCTGTCCAGGGAGGTTTTCTGATCTTCCCCGGCGAGTATGCGGCCGCGTTTATCGGTGGAAAGCCCCGCGGTGGTCCGCGAAATGAGGGGGTTGCTTTCGTTGCCGAGGGCGATGATGGCCGTGTCGCAGGCGAACGTGTAACCGGAATCAGGCACGGGAACGGGGCTGCGGCGGCCCGACGCGTCGGGAGGGCCAAGGCTGAATTGCCGCAGTTCCATGCCGGTAAGCCTGCCGTCCTCGCCGCCATGGAACCGTACCGGGCTTCTTAAAAAATCAAACACGATCCCTTCTTCCATGGCGTGTTCCACCTCCTCGGCCCTCGCGGGCATTTCCTCTCTGGTACGGCGGTAGATTACATGGACCTCCCGCGCCCCAAGGCGCAGGGCCATGCGGGCGGCGTCCATCGCGACGTTGCCGCCGCCTATTACCGCGGCGATCTCCGACTTCAGCATGGGAGTGGCGGCCCGCCCGGTGTCGTAGGCCTTCATCAAGTTGGCTCTGGTAAGGTACTCGTTGGCGCTTGACACCCCCACGTAATTTTCGCCGGGGCATCCGAGGAATTTGGGGAGCCCCGCGCCCGTTCCTATGAACACCGCATCAAAATGATCCTCCCCGAGAAATTCGGGAATGGTGCGGGTGCGGCCCACGAGAAAGTTGGCCGTCAGCTTTACTCCCATTTTTTTGAGGATATCCACCTCCGCCTCGACAATGGCTTTGGGAAGGCGGAATTCGGGAATCCCGTAAACCATGACCCCGCCGGGCTTGTGAAAGGCCTCAAAGACGGTGACGTCGTGGCCTTCCCGCGCGGTATCGGCGGCGACGGTGAGCCCCGCCGGCCCCGAACCTATGACCGCCACTTTTTTTCCCGTGGAGGCCTTTACGGAAGGAACTCCCGTTTTCCCGTTTGCCCGTTCCCAGTCGGCGGCAAAGCGTTCCAGCCTGCCTATGGCGACGGATTTTCCGGGATCTTTAAGGCTCTTTCCCACGGTACATTCGGCCTGGCACTGCTTTTCCTGGGGACAGACCCTGCCGCAGACCGCGGGAAGCAGGTTCGTTTCCTTGATGATGTCAATCGCCGCCTTGAAATCGCCTTCCTGCATGGCGGCAATGAAACGGGGAATGGGGACCTTTACGGGACAGCCCTCCACGCAGGGGCCGTTCTTGCAGGAAAGGCAGCGTTCGGCTTCAAGGCGCGCCTGGCTTTCGGTATAACCCAGGGCGACTTCGGCTATGTTTTTTCCCCGTTCCGCCGGGTCCTGCGCGGGCATGGCCTGCGGGGGAATCGCGAGGCGCTCCTTTGGGGATGTTTTTTCCCCCGATGCCTTGCGCTCCAGTACCGGCTCAAGGAGGGCGCGCGCTTCTTTTTCAAATTGGGCGCTGTTTTTTGTTTCACTCATTCCTGTACACTCTCCAGCCCCAGTCCTATGTGGCACTTGTGATGTTCCTCCTCTTCCCTTTCCCTAAAGGCCTTCATGCGGAGCATCATGTTTTCAAAATCGACCTTGTGCCCGTCAAATTCGGGACCGTCGACACAGACAAATTTTGTTTCGCCTCCCACGGTAACGCGGCAGCCGCCGCACATTCCCGTGCCGTCTATCATGATGGTGTTAAGGGATACGAGAATGGGAACGCCGAATTCGGCGGCGGTTTTTTCGCAGAATTTCATCATGACGGGCGGGCCTATGGCGATGATCATGTCGGGCTTTGACGGGGCGGCGCAGTATTCGCGCAGGGGACCTGTAACAAGCGCCTTTTTGCCGTAGGAGCCGTCGTCGGTAACCAGAGTTATTTCGTCGGCATGGCGCCGCATTCTGTCTTCGAAGATGACGAGTTCTTTTGTCCGCGCCCCCATGATCACCTGGACAGTGTTGCCCGCCGCCTTGAGCGCCTGGACAATGGGGAAAAGCGGGGCGGCTCCTATGCCGCCGCCGACGCAGACCACCGTTCCGTATTTTTCGATGTGGGTGGGATTTCCCAGCGGCCCCAGAATATTTTCGAGGAAACCGCCTTCTTCCCTGACGGCAAGCCTGTGCGTCGTGGCCCCAACCGTCTGGAAGACCATGGTAATTGTTCCCTTTTCGGCATCGGCGTCGGCTATGGTAAGGGGAATGCGTTCGCCCCATTCGGTGTCTATTTGGACTATGATAAACTGCCCCGCCTTTCTTGCCCCGGCGATAAGGGGCGCCTCAACGGTCATTTCATACACTTCGGCGGAAAGCTGTTTCTTCTCGATGATCCTGTGCATGCCGCCATACTACCATTTTTTACCGTTTGACTCAACGGGCGATTACCGCGGTAATGGCGCTCTGGAAAATTTTCGTGAAACAGGGTAGTGTGAAACGGGGGGCCGGAATGAACAAGGATGCGTGGGCGGCGTTTGAAAAGGCGCGCCGCCGTTTCAGGGGCGCGGCGGAGGAAACGGACGCCGCCCTTCCCGCTCTCATTGAGCTTCAGAAGCGGCTTGTTGACGGGAGAGGGGGCCCCGCCTATACGGTACAGACGCCGGTGGTGTACAACGAGGCCCTCGATGAAGTCGGGCCGCAGAGCCTCATAAAGCTGATCCTTGTGGGCGATAATCCCGGCCGCAGGGAACAGGCCGCCCGCCGCTACCTTGTGGGGCCTTCGGGCAAAATTGCCGAAAATTTTTTCCGTAGCCATCCTGAACTTGGCATAGACTTCCGCGAAAACGTTATCATACTCAACAAGACCCCGGTGCATACGCCCAGGACGGCGGAGCTGAAAGAACTCCGCCGCTTTCTGGATACCGCCTCTAACGCCGACGCCTTTAACCGCGCCATGGACGCGTCGCAGCGCGTCATGGCCGGGCTTGTGCTTGAATTCCAGAAGGCCCTTTCGGCGGGAGCCTCCGGGGAGGGGATTGTTCCCGTGTGGATAACGGGCTATTCGGAAATGAAAAAGGGCGGGATCTTTGAGGTCTACACCGAAACGCTGCGGGATCTCTATCTGGAAGACGAGGCGCTTCTGGAATCGCTTTTTTTCTACCGTCATTTTTCCATGAACCAGTTCACCATCGATCTTCGCCAAAAGACGGAAAAGGAAGGCGGAAAAAACACGGCGGAAATACTTGCCCGCATTGGCGCGGATTACAGGAAACGCATCCTGGGCCGGTAGG
>JAISEB010000074.1 GCA_031264395.1 Treponema sp.
CCGGCTTTTTCCCCGTCCGTTTTTCCGAAACAGCAGGGCCAGCGGCGGAAGAACCCAGCCGGTAAAACGGCGTCCGGGATTAACGGCGTTCCTGTGGGCCGCCGAAAAGGAACGGTAGCGTTCTTTCATGAGCGCAAAATCGGCGTTCTGAAAACAGGGGGCAAATCGGGCCGCACAAACACTCTCGTAAAGCGCGCCTATCCCTTTTCCTGCATCAGCGGATTCTTCCAGCTTCACAATCCATTCGGCTTCGGCCAGAAGAGGGCTTTTCCGAAAACCCGCAAGCGCGAGCCGCCGCTTTACATGCCTCCAGAGGCGGACCGCCTTTTTCCCCGGAGGGCCGAAACAGGACGCGATAAAGAAGCCGGATCGAAGGAAGAAAAAAACGGCGGCAAGGGCCGCGGCAAGAAAGAGGGGCCAATACCGCCGCGCAAAAACGGCGGCGTTTTCCGCCTGGGGAGCGGGGAATTCCCCTTCACCCGCATTTCTTTCTTTAGGCTTCAGTTCCGAACGGTACTCCAGTATTTCTTTTATGAGGCGTTCAAAAAATCCCCTGTCTCCCGCCGAAAAACGGAATTCCTCCCCGTCGGCAAATTCCTCCGAAGTTGGATCGTATTCTATCCATCCGTAACCGGGAAAAGGGACTTCCACCCAGGCGTGGGCCATGTTGGCCCTTACCGGATAATAATCGAAGGCGTTGGTTTCCGGGTCAATAACAAAGCCCGCCGCCACCCGCGCGGGAATTCCCAGGGATCTGAGCATCAGCGTCATGGCAAAGGCAAAATAGGAACAGTACCCTTTTTTTGATTCCAGAAGAAACCACGCAAGCTGATCCCCGCCGGGCGCAGGTCCCGGCCTTAGACTGTAGCGGTACTCGCCGAATTTCAGCCTGTCGTACACCGCCTGGATCTTTTCGCCGTATCCGTTAATCCCGTCCGTAATTTCTTCCGCAAAGGCGCGGAGACGTTCCTCGCCGCCGTAATCGGTGTACAGGAGGTATTCCTCAGGACTAAGGGCGAGCTGCTCCGCGCGGGGCGGCCATGAAGCGGCGTCAAACAGCTCAAAAAAACCGGCGTCACAAACGGCGCTCCGCACCGCATAGGCCGAGTTAAATGAAGAAGCGTCCCGGTTTTCAAAAGGAATTACCTCCAGAGGCCGGTTCATGGCGACAAAAGCGGAGGCGTCAAAATTAACCAGATAGTATTCCTGATTGACGATGCGCGCGGAATTATGGGGAAAACTTTCATCCCGCGTTCCGTCTTCATCCCCGGAGGCAAGGCGGATCCTTCCGGCGGGCAGGCGGGCCGGATGCGACGCTTCGTCAATTCCTGGAAGCCGGTAAAACCCCTGTTTTTTGCTGTAGCCCGAAAGCACATAACGGCGGAGCAGCGTGTGATCGCCGCCGGGATCTTTTTTCACAATAAGGACAAGATCGTCGTTCATGCTTATTTCGCTGTCCAGCCTGAGAATACGGGAAAAATCGAAACTGAAAAGTTTGGGTTCAAGAAGGCCGCCCCCCTTGTCCGCCGCCTTTTCCTGCGAAGGCCCAAGAAAAAAAAGGCTTCCAAAAAGAACAAGAAAGAAAAAAACGGCTCCGCCTGACACAGCCTCCTTCTTCCGCAGCTTGAGGGCCGGGGGCATGGAAAGCATAAGGGCCAGCGCCTGCATAAGGGCCGCCGCGGCAAAGATCGCTATCATTACCACCGGCCAGCGGTAAAGGGCTATGCCCGCCGTACTGCCGGCGGAAAAAACCGCGATGAGGAGCAGCGCCCCCGCAATAATGTCGGCCCTGAGGAAAGTCCTTGACCGGCATGAAAAATACGTGGTAAACGCCGCCCAATAATAGGGAAGAAGTGAAGAGAAGGCGTTACGGTCCAGGTTAAGAAGCAGGGAGTCAAGGAGGACGGCCGTTCCCGGAAAAAAGATCCTTGGCGCGCCGACAACAAGGCGGACGGTCCATGGGACAAGGGCCATGACAAGGATCGCCGGAAAAACGGCCTGTTTCCGGGGAATGTTCCGGCCAAAAGCCGCAAGCAGGAAGGCCGCAAGGAAAGCCGTAAAAAGGGTAACGGCAAACACGGGGGTATCGGAAAGATCCTTCGCAAGCAGGCGGAATTGATAGAGGATGATCATGAGCGAAGCGGAACGGAAAAAAAGCGCCGCGTCCGGGGCCTTCCTTGTATCAAGGGAACGCACTTCAGGCGGCGCGCGGTTTGCAACATGGTTTACGGTGCGGCTTACAACGCGGTTCACGCCGGGCCTCCGCAGAAGAAATTCGCCGCCCGTACCCCCGGCCTCCTGCCATAGAGCGCGGCGGAGGCTCTTCCGTATTCATCAAGTCGTTCCGACCCGTAAAGGAAAATCACATCGATCTCCACGCCCGGCTCCCGCCGTTTCATGAAGCGGTCAAGACCGGACCCGTCCGCCCCGCCCGCCGCGCTCCGGGGCAGGGCAAGGATAAGGCAGCCGCACCCGCCGGGCGCGAGGGGAAGATCGGCGCCGTCCGAAAAAAGGGGCAGGGCCGCCGGAAAGGCAAAAACGGAGGCCGGTTTTTCCCTGTATATTTTTCCGCCGGAAAATCCCGTGAGCACCTCCCGTCCCGATCCGGCAAAAAACTCCGCCGCGGCAAGGGCGTTTTCGCAGAGCAGATCGACCCCGCGGCGGGCCGCCTCCGCCTTGAAAAGAACAGGGTCCGCCTCGGTATCCACCAGCACAAGAAGCCGCGAACGGGGCGGCGGTTCATGTTCGCCTTCGCGGACAAAGAGCCCTCCGCCGTGACTGTAGAGCTTCCAGTTTATTTTCCGGGGATCGTCTCCGGGGACATAGGGCCTGTGTTCGGTAAGGTTATCGGTACGCTCAAATCTGGGTTCGGAACGCCTCCGGCCGCCCCCGGAACGTACAGATACAGGAAGAACTTCTTCCGCCCGCCGGGGGACCGAAAGGATGCGCGGTTCATCTCCCTGGGGAATCCTCAAGGAAAAACGAAAAAGGCCCAGCGCGTCAAAGACGGCAAATTCATCATGGGCCGAAAACCACGCCCCCCGCTCCATTACTTCGAAACTGCCCGCGCCGGACCCGGGGTCAAATTCACGCCGGATGCGGCGGCCGTCCCGCGTGCGGAGATCCAGGACATAGCGGACAAGAACGCCGGGTATGCGGAAAAAACGGCCGGAAGGCCCGCCGCCGGGGAAGCGGATAAAATCAACGCCGGCCCTGCCGCCCGCGGCAACTTCCTCCGGGTTTATCACGGCCCTTGTGCTCCGGGCGCGGCTTCCGTACACAAAGAGAAAGAGGAACGTCATGCAGAGAGAGTACACCCACAGGACAAGAAACACCGCCGCGGTAAAGGTAAGGGCGCTTTCCCCCCGGAAGACGCCTACGGCAAAACCCAGGACAACGATCAAAAGAATAAAAAGGCCCGCCGTGTGAAGGCGAAAGGCCGCCGGGGATTTTTTTTCAGGCTGTTTTGATGCCGTCAATGCGCGCAAGACAGATCTCCCGGATGAGCCTTTCCCCCTGGGCCCGGGGGTCCCGGAGTTTCAGCCGGTGCGCCAGAACGGGCGCCGCCAAAACGGCAAGATCCCCGTCGGTAACATACGCGCGCCCCCGCACCAGAGCCAGCGCGCGGGACGCGTCAAGCAGATGAAGGCACGCCCGCGGGCTTGCCCCCAGAATAAAGCTGCGGTGTATTCTGGTATCGCGGACTATGTCGGCGGCCGCTTCCTTGAGGGACCTGTGGCAGAAAACTTCCGAGGCGGCTTTGCGGGCGGCAAGAAAATCGGCAATCCTGATTACCGGTTCAAGACCGGAAGATCCGTCCTGAACGGCCCGGCCGGGGTTTTCCTCCAGAATGGCAAGCTCCGCGTCACGGTCGGGGTAGCCAAGGGAAAGGCGCATCATGAAGCGGTCAAGCTGAGCGGCGGGAAGGGGAAAAGTCCCCTCGCTTTCTATGGGATTTTCGGTCGCTATAACAAAAAAAGGATCAGGCGGCCGGTGCGTCTTTTGTCCTATGGTTACCTGCCCTTCGGCCATTACCTCAAGCAGGGCCGATTGTACTTTGGGAGTAGTGCGGTTAATTTCGTCGGCAAGAACTATGTTGGCCAGCACCGGCCCCGGCATAAAACGAAAGGAACGGCTTTTCGGATCAAAAACATCAACGCCTGTAATGTCGTAGGGAAGAAGATCGGGAGTAAACTGTATGCGCTTAAAAACAAGTCCTTTCTTTCCGCCGCCGATAAGCCGCGCCAGCGTCTTTGCCACCGTTGTTTTGCCAAGGCCCGGATTATCCTCAATAAGCACATGCCCCCCGGCAAGAATGGCCGCAATAAGCAGTTCAAGGAAAGCGCGTTTCCCTTTAATAACGCGTTCCGCGCCGTTTATCAACGCCTCCGCAACTTCTTCAGCCTTCATTGCCTGAGCCTTCACCTGAAAAAGCATAACACGGACGGATAAAAGAGGGAAGA
>JAISEB010000145.1 GCA_031264395.1 Treponema sp.
TCCAGACCCACATAAAATTGAGGACGCCGGCAGTGGCAACGACAGGCTTAAGGAGGGGAAAGATGATACGCCCAAAAAGAAAAAAGCCCCGCACGCCGTCTATGACCGCGGCTTCATCCAGTTCGCGGGGAATACCCTTGATAAAACCCGTAAATATCATCGTGGTAAAAGGCATAAAAAGGGCCGCGTAACACAGTGAAAGCCCAAGCCGGGAACCGTACAGCCCCATTGTCCGCAGGAGCTGTATGGTCGGCATGGCCGCAAACGGCGCGATAATGCCAAAAGTCATTAACCGGTACGCAATCCTGCTGCCCCTCGTGCCCCTGCGGCACAGGACAAAACTCAGGACGGACGAAAGGGAAAGTGTCAGCGTTACCGATATGGCGGTAACAAAAACGCTGTTTCCAAGCGAACGGAGAAAATTGTACTTCCACACTTCGGCGAAATTCGAAAACTGCCACACCGTGGGGAGCCTTATGCTAAGATAGCCCGCTTCTCCTCTGACCTTGAAAGCGGTAAGCACAACCATGAGGAGCGGATATATGGTAACAACGCTGCAGAGCCAGAGAAAAATTTCCAGAAACAGGTTTACCGTCCTGTCTTTTTTGTTCATTCGGCGTATTCCCAGGTTTCACTTGTTTTTTGCCATACAACGGATACGGCAATGAGCACCAGAGTAAACACGAAATTGACCGCCACCGACTGCGCATAGCGCCCGGCCGCCATTTCATTCATCATAAGGGTACCTAAACTTTCCGTCGAACTTCCCGGCCCGCCTGAGGTCATGATATAAATAAGATCGAACATTTTAAGGCCGTAGATAAGGCTGAAAAGAATGTTGACGTTCACGATGCTCATGATCATGGGAAGGATGACGACTCTGTACGTCTGCCATTCGGAGGCGCCGTCTATCTTTGCCGCCTCAAGGTATTCGGAAGGGACCGTCTGCATTCCGGCAAGAGAGATGACAATGGCATAGCCCGTATTCCGCCAAATCTCCGCGGCCGAAATGGCAATAATGGCCGTAAAACGGCCGCCGAACCACTGCACCGGCTGGCCGCCCATGAATTTGATGATTTCGTTGATGATGCCGTGCCGGGTATCGAATACCGCCGAAAAAGTCAGCCCCACGACAAGGGCGGAAAGAATGGCGGGGACATAGTAAATGGTCCTGAGGATCATTCTGGTGCGTATTTGACGGTTCAGCAGAGAGGCAAAAAACAGCCCCAGAAAAGTTACCGTAACGGTTTTCGCGGCGGCGTAGATCAGGGTATTTACAAGGGCTACGGGAAGTTTCCGGTCCCGTATTACCGACACAAGGTTTTCAAGGCCCGTAAAGCGCAGGTTCGCCGATCTGGCCGCGCTCCAGTTCGTAAAGGCATACGCATAACCTATGGACGAAGGAATAACGAAGAAGACAACAAACACCAGCGCCGGTACTATCACCATATAAAGGGGATAGATATTCCTTCTGTCCACAGGCCGTCTCCGCGCCCTTATTGGGCAAAAGACCTAAGGGTGTTTATCCTGTCCTCATCAAGCTGGCGGATACATTCCTCTATGTTGATATTTCCGCTCATCATATCCTGAATGATCTTTCCGCCCTGCACTTGGGAATACCCGATAATTTTGGGCTGCGCCACGGAGGCGTGCCCTACTCTGTCGACCAGATCCTTTATTTCACGGTACTGGGCGGAAGGACTGTTGGTATTCTGCCCCTTGAACACCGGATTGGTCGCGACGCCGTTAAAAGCCATGTTGTAATTTTCCGGTTTTGACATGAAGTCAATCAAATCCAGAGCGGCGGCCAGCCGGGGGCTGTTCCTGTTTGCCATCATGAGGCTGACATTGGGGCCCTCAAAGGTTCCGTTGTCGGAGGTTCCCATAAATACCGGCATGAGCCCGAAATCATCCTTGGTATAGGTATACGACGTGCTGTCGTAATCGGTATCGAACCAGGTATCCCAGCAGTACACCATCGCCGCCTCGCCTTCGCCAAGAACTTCGTTCATGTAGTCCCACCTGTCCGACATGAAAGTTTTTCCGAAATAACCCTTCTGCGCAGCTCTCCTGAAATACTGCAGCATGGAAGTGATCTGGGGAATGTCCGCGTACCGGATTTCGTTGTTGTTGAGCCGGGCAAGCAGCCTTTCGCCCTCTGAACTGTCGAACACCGGATCAAGGGCGTACTGGTAGAGAAGAGACCAGGAATCAGCCGTCGGGTAGTAGATTGGCTGGACTCCCGAGGCAAGCAGCCTGTCGCAGAGGGTCTCAAATTCGGCCTGTGTTTTGGGGATCGAAAGCCGGAGCCTTTCAAAAATTCTCTTGTTGTAGAAGAGCCCCGACACCGACGCTTCCCAAAAAGGCAGGCCGTACACCTTGCCGTTGACTCTTGCCTGGGGAAGCACGGCATCCTCTATGTCGCCGACCCAGGAAGCGCCGCTGAAATCGTAAAAATTGTCTTCCACTTTGAAATTGAGGAGATGGTAATTCCCGAAGTGCATGAACAGATCGGGGATATCCCCCGTTGTAAATTTTGTCAGCAGAACAGCTTCCGCGTTGCTTCCGTCCAGCCCCTGAATGTCTATCCTGTTGCCGGTCTTCTCTTCCCAGGCCTTGAAGACCCTCTGCATGTACGGCTTTGCCGCGTCATCGGCATTTCCATAGAGGGAAAGGGTTACCCCGCCCGGTTTGCCGGATGCTCCCTGCCCCTTCGCGTAGGCATGGGAAACAAAAGAAAAAACAAAAAGCGCCGTAAAGAACACCATACACATACTCTTTTTCATGGAAATTCTCCTTGGATTGTGAGTTTATGCATTGGAGTTGTTCAATAACTTCAGTTATTGAACAACTTCCGCTTTAAGACGCGATTTTGCAAGGCTAAAGCCGTGCTTTAGCCTGAAAAATCGCAAGGCATGTTTAGTAACCAACCGGGTTACTAAATATGACCATTATGCTACTTCCGTACCCGCAAAGATGTCAAGACAAACGCCCGTGCCTCAGCAATTTTCCATTTGACCAAATTAACCAAAAATAGACACGAATGTTTGCTCCGATATTCCGCAATGTAACCCTGAAATCTCTCCTTTGTTTGTTGGAAAGAAGAATTTTTAACCACAAGGTCGAATAGGTCGAAAAAGCAAAAGAAAGAAATTATAACCTCGGAGGTCACGGAGTTCCACGGAGTCAAGAAAGGATTTGTTTCAAAAACTCCACAAGCCAATCCCGGCGGGAGTGGCTCACACTCCGCGTAACTCCGCGGTTTTTCTTTTTCTTCAACTTCTTCGACCTTGCGGTAAATTTTTTCTTAAAAACATGCCGCTTTAAGGGGAATTGTGACGCCGAAAAAAGCAAACACCGTTACCCTGCCGGGCACGCAGCAATTCCGAATTCAAAACAACCACGGACAGACACAGACCAACACGGACAAACTATAAATTTGAAACTAAAAAAGTCCGTTCTGTCCGTGAAGTCCGCGGTTTTTCTTTTCCTCCCCTTTTTCTTCAACTTTTTCGACTTCTTCGACCTCGCGGTAAATTTTTTCTTAAAAACATGCTGCCTTAAAGGGAATTTTAACGCTGAAAAAGCAAACGCCGCCCCTCAGTCCACATAAACACGGGGAACCCTGCCGGAAATATTGCAGATAATCTCATAGGGAATGGTCCCTACCCTGGCCGCAAGCTCCCCCGCGCCGGGGGCGTCCCCCCCAAAAATCGAGACTTCTTCCCAGCGGGGAATACCGGCGCCGGGCCCCAAATCCACCATGCATTGATCCATGCAGATCCG
>JAISEB010000181.1 GCA_031264395.1 Treponema sp.
TCAATTTCGCGCTGGTGTTCTACAACATCCCCGAGCTTTATTCAACGCTCAACATGTTTTTCGAAAAAACCTTCAACAAGGAAGCGGGAATACCCCAGGCCGACGCGAAGAAGGGCGCCAAAAAAGTCGCGGAGATCGTCGAAAAGACCATGAATTTCAAGGGAGATTTCGCGTAACCCCCCGCCTACCGTAACAAAGCGGCGGCATGTTCCGCCGCTTTTTTTGTTTTCGGGACAACGAGCCGGTACGGGACCCGGCCCCCTGAATCCCGGCGCCCGCCGCAGAGACGCTCCCGGCCGTGCCGTTTATTTTCATTTTTACTATTTACTTTTGAAAATGAATATGCTATGATGTTCTCCGGAATGAATCTTAAGTTTACAGGAGGACGGAACATGAAGAAAACAAAACTCGCGTGTCTTGCAATGGCGGTTCTCGCGGCGGCGCTGACGGCGGTCTGCGGCGGAAAAACGGACGGCGGGGGAACTCAGGCAATCGAACTTACCATCTGGAATCTTTCCGGCAGGCAGGTGCCCCTTGACGCGGCGGCCGGGGAATTCGGCGCGGCCAATCCCGGCATCAGGATTATTCCCGCCTATTATGACACCGACGGGATCAAGGATGCCTGTAAAGTAGCCGCTTCTTCGGGAACCCTTCCAAGCCTGTGGTTTAACTGGGGAGGCATGCTGGGCGGCTTTTATGCGGAAAACGATCTCATTTACGATTTGAAAGATTACGCGGCGGCCCACGGATGGGACAAAATCTTCAACGGCGGCGCCCTTAGCCTTTGCACCCTCGCCGAAAAACTCGCGGGGTATCCTACGAGCTTTAACGTCATGGGGATGTACTACCGCAAGGATATTTTCGCCCGGTACGGGCTTGAAGTACCCGGGACCTTTGATGAATTTGAACAGGTCTGCGCAACCCTCAAGCAGAACGGGATCACCCCCATCACCACGGCGGGACTTTACGGCTGGCATGTGATGCGGTTTGTCGAAGTTCTTATCGAGCACTATACCGGGGCGGAGCTTCATGATCAGATGAATACCTTCCAGGCAAGCTACAACCATCCGTCCGTGGTTCAGGCCTTTACGAAATTCAAGGAATTCGCCGACAAGGGTTATTTTCCCCAGGGCTTCCTCACCATGGACCCCAACGACACCGGCATTGAACTCTACGCAGGGACGGCGGCCATGGACGTACAGGGCCAGTGGATGGACGGCGTCATTATCCGTGAAGAACAGGACATGGGAAACTTCGGAACTTTCGCCTTCCCCTCGGGGGGTACAAACCGCATGTCCGCTTTCGCGGAAATGGTCCAGTTCAACAAGAATTTAAGTCAGGAACAAATTGAGGCCGCCGTCAAATTCCTTGACTTTTTCCAGGGAAAGGAACACGTCAACAAATACAGCGAGTACTACAACCTGCCCCTGCCCCGTCTTGACGCCGACATGCCGGACGGCCAGCCTAACGTTCCGGTAATGCTTTCTACGGCAAATAAAAACGGTACGTTCACCGTTACCGATCAGGCGTTCCCGACCGAAGTCGCCGACGTGCTCTTCCATGTGCAGGACGGCCTTGTCACGGGACAGACTTCGCCCCAGGACGGCGCGGCCGCCATTCAGGCGGCCATAGAGGCGTATCTTGGAAAATAGCGGCCGGGGTTCTTTCCGGGAATCAGATTAGAGTTGTTCAATGAGCCGTCACGCGGCGGCTTAAGCGTTGCAATAGTTCGAGCTGAGGCTCGTTGAGCAACTTCCGCTGTAAAACAGGGCCGGCGAAAGCCGGCCGGTTTTACAACAAGGAGGCCTTTCATGGTACTGAAAAGGGATACGGCAGGATCTTATCTGTTTCTGGCGCCGGCCGGGATCATCTATGTTTCCGTAGTGCTGTTCCCGGTGTTCTATTCCCTTTTCATCAGCATGTTCAAATGGAACGGCATCGCTAAAATGGAATTCGCCGCCCTCGACAATTTTTTTACCCTTTTCGGGGACCCCATTTTCAAGAAGGCAATTTCAAACAACCTCATCTGGATAGTCCTGTCCCTTTTCGCGACCATGACCATTTCCCTCGTTTTCGCGGTCATGCTTAACAGGCAGTTCCGGGGGCGCACTTTTTTCCGGGGTTTCTTTTATTTCCCCTCCGTCATAGCCCCCATCGCCGTAGCGATAATATGGCGCTGGATCTATAACCCCAGCTTCGGCTTTATCAACCAGGTTCTCAAGTACCTTCACGTCAATTTTCAGCAGAGCTGGATCTCAAATCCCCAAACCAGTATTTACGCCATCTTCGGGGCTTCGGTGTGGCAGGGCATGGGAGGTTCCATGCTTTTTTTCCTCGCGGGGCTTCAAACCGTGCCCGAGGAAGTTCTGGAGGCCGCCACGATAGACGGGGCGTCAAATCCCAAACGGTTTTTTCTTATCACCATTCCGATGATGAAAGAGACCTTTGTCATCGTTATCGCGAATCTTGTTGTGGGAGCAATGAAGGTGTTTGACATAGTCATGGGCCTTACCGCGGGCGGGCCCAATAACGCCACGCAGATGATGTCAACCTACATGTATTCGCAGACATTCCGCTACAACAACGTCGGGTACGGAACGGCGATTGCGGTCCTCATGGTTGTCTTTATGATGATCGTGATAATCCCGTATGTTTCCTTTACGGCCCGTAAGGATTAGGGGGAGACCATGCAGGCAGGCAGTTTGAAGATCCCGCGAAGGCTCGGAATTTATGTTTTTATGCTGATCATGATGGCTGTATGGATAGCGCCCGTCTACACCCTTATCGCGACGGCGGTAAAGGCTAAAAAGGATTTCTATAATAACATAGGGCTTTTCGCCCTGCCGCCCGAAATTGCGTGGAGCAATTTCTCCAACGCGGTCACAAAGGGCAGACTGATGCAGTACATACGGAACGATCTTATCGTGTGCTGCCTCAAGGTTCCCCTGGGAATTTTCGTGTCGGCTCTCGCGGCCTTCGCCATGACGAGGCTCAACATAAAACATAAAACAGGCATCTTCATATTTTTTATCATCGGCATGATGCTCCCCGTTCAGACCGCGCTGGTTCCCATCAACGTGATCTACAGCAGACTGAAGCTGCTTAACACCTACACAGGGCTCTTCTACGTATACGTGGGCTTCGGAATTTCCTACAGCATCCTGATACTCCGGGGTTTTTTCCGTACCATCCCGACGGACATCGACGACGCGGGGCGGATAGACGGCTGCAGCAAATGGCGGCTCTTCTGGAACATCATCCTGCCCATCGCAAAACCGGCCATTGCGACGCTTGTAATCATGGACTTCCTCGCGACCTGGAATGAATACATCATCGCGCTTGTGATCATCAACGACAACAGCAAGAAAACGGTTCCCGTGGGGCTTATGACCTTTGTCGGGGAACACGGTACCGACTACGGTTACCTCTGCGCGGGAGTGCTGATTTCGGTGGCGCCGGTACTTCTTGTATACCTCATATTCCAGCGCTACTTTGTTGAGGGCATAGGCGGGGCGGTCAAGCAATAGGGGGGATTATGGCAATCACATTTCCCGCACAGGTTGAAAGATGGGACGTCTTCGAGGCGGCCGCCGCGGGCAGGGAGGACGGCAATCCCTTTACCGGCCGCGTCATACGGGGAACGTTCCGGAGCAAAAGCGAAACCGTAACGGCCGACGGTTTTTATGACGGCGGCGGCGTATACCGCGTCCGCTTCATGCCTTCCTTTGAAGAGACATACAGCTTTGAACTAAGCGGCGATTTTTCGGGAAATTCCGCTCCGGAGGAGGCGCGCGGTTCCTTTACAGTCACGCCGCCTGAAAAGGGAAACCACGGGCCGGTGCGCGTCGCAAACCAGTACCACTTTGCCTACGAGGACGGCACGCCGTATTATTCCGTAGGGACCACCTGTTATGTATGGGAACTGCAGAGCGATGAGCTCTGGAAAAAAACGCTTGAAACGCTGGCGGGGAGCCCCTTCAACAAGATACGTTTCTGCATTTTCCCCAAACACTACGATTACAACCTTCATGAGCCCCGTTCATATCCCTACGAGGGAAATCCCATGGACGGCTCCGTACTGACAAAGGAAAATTTTTCGCGTTACTCGGGCGCAATGCCGGGAAACAGCTGGGATTTCACCCGTTTCAACACGGAACACTTCAGGCACATCGACAGATCCGTGCGCGCCTTGCGGGATCTGGGCATAGAGGCGGACATCATCGTCATGCATCCTTACGACAGGTGGGGCTTCAGCACGATGAAAAGAGGGGAAGACGGTCTCTACTGGAAGTACGTCGTCGCGCGGTACGCGGCTTTCCGCAATGTATGGTGGTCGCTGGCAAACGAATACGATCTCATGCCGCAAAAAACCATCGCGGACTGGGAATATTACGCGGCCGTTCTTTGCGAAAAAGATCCGTACAACCATCCGCGCTCGATACACAACTGCCGGTTCTTTTACGATCATTCCCGCCCCTGGATAACCCACTGCAGCATACAGCGGCAGGATCTGTACAAGAGCGCGGAAAACGTCACCGAGTGGCGGCAGCGCTACAAAAAACCCGTTGTTCTTGACGAAATTGCCTATGAGGGAAACATAGAGCACGGCTGGGGCAACATCAGCGGAAAGGAACTGGTGCGCCGTTTCTGGGAAGCGTCGTGCAGGGGAGGCTACGCCGGGCACGGCGAAACCTTCATGCATCCTCGAAACATACTCTGGTGGTCCCACGGCGGGGAACTTCACGGGGAAAGCCCGGCGCGGCTGAAATTCCTGTCGGACATACTCCGCGAAACTCCGGGGCTTGGGCTTTCCCCCATGGAAGGAAGCTGGGATGAGACCGCCGCCAGGGCCGAAGTCCGGGGAAACGGGGAAAATTCCTTCGGGGGCGGCGCTTATTACCTTTACTACTACGGCTTCATGCGCCCTTCCTTTAGAAACTATTATTACGGTGAAAGCGGCGAATATCAGGCGGAACTCATTGACACCTGGGAAATGACAATTAAAAACTGCGGCGTTTTCCGTGGAAAATTCCGGATAGACATGCCGGGAAAAGAATATATGGCTGTCCGCGTTCGCGGGATATAGGGAAAAGAACAGGAGAGGAGAAATTTATGGATCACATCACACTGGGCTACGCGCCTACCCGCAGGAGTATTTTCAGCGCTCCTGACGCGCTTAAATACCGGGCCCTTACGAAGAGGCGTCTTGAAGAACTGGGGGCAAGCATCGTCGACATTGACGATATTAACCAGGAGGGGCTCCTGTACGATCCCCGCGAGATTCCCGCCATCGCCGCGAAATTCAAAACGGCGAAAATCGACGGCCTTTTTATTCCGCACTGCAATTTCGGCACCGAATACGCCGCGGCCCGGCTTGCAAAGGAAATGGGCGTACCGGTGCTGCTCTGGGGCCCCCGCGACGAGGCCCCCGACGAAAAGGGCATACGACTCAGGGACAGCCAGTGCGGGCTGTTCGCGACCGGCAAGGTTCTCAGGCGCTACCAGACGCCTTTCACCTATATTCCCAACTGCCGTCTTGAGGACGCGGAATTCGGCCGGGGGCTGGATTTTTTTCAGAAGGTGTGCAACATCGTAAGGGTGTTCCGCCGGACAAGAATACTGCAGATATCAACCCGCCCCTTCGACTTTCTTACGACGATGTGCAACGAAGGGGAACTTCTGGAAAAGTTCAACATCCAGCTTGCCCCCATACCCATGACAGAACTTGTGGAAACAGCCGGAAAGGTAAAGGGAATGAGCGAAGTGGATAAAACCATTGCCTTTATCAGGGAGAACATGAAAATCGAGGTGGACGGGGAGGCGGTGGAAAACGTCGCGCTCCTGAAAACGGCGATGCGCCTGCTCATCGAAAAATACGAATGCAACGCGGCGGCCATTCAGTGCTGGAACGCCCTGCAGTCCGAGCTTGGCGTCATGCCCTGCGCCGCCAATTCCCTCCTTGCCGATGAAGGGATCCCCGTGGTTTGCGAGACCGACATACACGGCGCGATAACGTCGCTTCTGGTACAGGCGGCTTCACTGGGTAAAGAGCCCGTTCTCTTTGCCGACTGGACCGTACGGCACCCGGAAAACGACAACGGGGAACTGCTGCAGCACTGCGGCCCCTGGCCCGTCTCCGTCGCGAAAGAGAAGCCCGCGCTCTGCAAGCCCCTGGCCTTTGACTTTCCCGGCGCCGTATCGGCGGAGGCAAAACACGGGGAACTTACCATCGCCCGCTTCGACGGGGACAACGGCGAATACAGCCTCCTCTTGGGAAACGCGAAGGCGGTAGACGGCCCCTACAACCTGGGCACCTACCTCTGGATAGAAGTAAAGAACTGGAAACGCCTTGAAACAAAAATTGTCGAAGGTCCCTACATTCACCACTGTACGGCAACGTACGGAAACGCGGCCCCCGCCCTGTACGAAGCCTGCAAGTACATGGGGATAAAAGCGGATCTGTACGACGACAACGAAGAGGAGATCAAAGCCTGGATACGGGGTGAATAATGGAACGGTACATTCTTGCAATCGATCAAAGTACAAGCGGGACCAAGGCACTGATCCTCGATGAACAGGGAAAAGTCGCCGTCAAGACCGGCAGGGAACACAGGCAGAAAATTTCGGCGGAAGGCTGGGTGTCCCACGATCCCGTGGAAATATACAGGAACACAATCGCCGCGGCGGCGGACGCGCTCGCGCGGGCGGGAACGGACCCCGCACAGATAGCCTGCGCCGCCGTAAGCAACCAGCGGGAAACGGCGCTGGTGTGGGACAGGAAGACCGGCGTTCCCGTAGACGACGCCGTTGTATGTCAGTGTTCACGGGGGGCTGAGATCTGCGGGCGGATAAAGGACAGAGCCGCCTCCGTACAGGAAAAGACGGGGCTTCCCCTTTCACCCTATTTTTCCGCTTCGAAAATAGCATGGCTCCTTGAGCGCACGGGGAACCTTCACAATAAAAACCTCTGCGCCGGAACCGTGGACAGCTGGCTCGTGTACAAACTTGCCGGAAATTTCAAAACCGACTGGTCCAACGCGTCCCGGACACAGCTCCTTAACCTCCGCACCCTTGAGTGGGACAGGGACGTGTGCGGCCTCTTCGGCATCGATCCCGCGATACTCCCTGAAATCTCCGACAGCAACGCCTGTTTCGGCCATACCGATTTTGAAGGGCTCCTCCCCCGCCCCGTGCCGCTGCAGTGCGTAATGGGAGACTCCCACGCGTCCCTCTTTGGACAGGGCTGCCTCGAAAAAGGGATGGGCAAAGTCACCTACGGCACCGGTTCTTCCGTCATGGTGAACACGGGGGAACAGCCTGTCTTCTCTGAAAATCTTTCGGCCTCAATCGCGTGGGGCATGAACGGCCGCATAAGCTATGTCCTTGAGGGAAACGTCAACTATTCGGGGGCGGTCATCAAATGGCTGGCCGGCGACGTGAAGCTGCTTTCATCCGCCGCCGAAGCGGGGCCTCTGGCCGCGACGGCAAACCCCGAAGACACCACCTATCTTGTGCCGGCGTTTTCCGGCATGGGAGCGCCCTACTGGGCGGCCGGCGCAAAAGCGGCTTTTTGGGGAATGACCCGGAAGACAGGCCGGGCCGAACTGG
The DNA here is from genome assembly GCA_031264395.1 of Treponema sp. Classification (GTDB taxonomy): domain Bacteria; phylum Spirochaetota; class Spirochaetia; order Treponematales; family Breznakiellaceae; genus JAIROE01. Next base: position 7,609 of record JAISEB010000181.1, read on the forward strand.
TCAAGGCCGCGGAGGAATGTATCGCGTACCAGATTGCCGACGTAATACGGGTCATAAGGGAAGAAGGAATCACGCTCAGGGAATTGCGCATAGACGGCGGCGGCTGCGGGGATCAGTACCTCCTGCAATTCCAGAGTGACATCCTCAATCTTCCTGTCTTTGTTTCCACCGCCGGGGAACTTTCCGGCATGGGCGCGGCCTACGCGGCGGGCCTGGCGGCGGGGATCTACGGACAGGACATCTTCAGCCGCCGCTCCTCCAAAAGCTACGAGCCGAAAATGGACGGCGAAAGGCGGAAGGCGCTTTACGGCGGCTGGCTTGAGGCGGTGCGCGCCGTTACCGGCGCGAAAACGGGACGCGCCTGATACGCGGGGAAAGCGGGGCGCGGAGGGAAATTCCCCGCGCCCGAATCCGGTGTTTTCTTTTTTCATATTGCATATTGAAAAATGAAAACAGAAAGAGTATACTGGTCCCCATGAGGAACTTCAATGTACGAGATTGACAAAAAACTTGAAAGGCTTGAAAAGACCGGTTCTCCCATCGGGACAGCCCTTATAGGGACGGGACAAATGGGAAG
>JAISEB010000230.1 GCA_031264395.1 Treponema sp.
AACGGCAGTTACCGGGACCCCGATGCGATTGTACTGGAAGGCATTGACAGACTGGGCAAATTCTTCCGGGAAATAGGGCTTCCGTCCACGCTCGGGGAACTCGGCATAGACGAAAGCAAACTCGAAGTCATGGCCAGAAAAGCAACCAAAGACGCCTTCGGCAGCGAAAACCCCCTGGGAGGGCTTAAAAAGCTTTACTGGAAAGACGTGCTTGAAATATACAAGCTCGCAAAATAATCCGCAGAACGCCGGCCGCCATAATCCGTCATCCGAAGTAAAAGCGGCCGGCATTTTTAAACGGACTTTCGAATCAACCTAAGGGCAGCGCCTCCGGTTTTTGGGAATTTTCCGGGGATTGCGCGCGGCCGGTTTCTTCGGGGTGAAAACCGTCTTTCCAGTTGAACCGCGTCGTACCGGGAAGGGGCGCGGCGTTTTTTGCCGCTTCCATGATCGCCTTGAAGTCCTTTTTTCTAAAGGGCGGCCCGGAAAAATCCACAATGAAACGGTGGAATCCGGCTTTTTCAAGAAAAGGAATTTTATCCACAATAGAAAAGGGTTTTTCAGGATAAACCAGGGACCCGTCCGCGTGTACAAGGCGGAACCCCTCGTCCCGGCCATCGGTAAAATAATCGAAGTCATACATGCCGCCCAGATCCCCCCGTATGCGGAACAGGGCGGGAAAGGCAAAGACCGTCACAAAAGCCAGGGAACGGCGGGAATGTTCCACGGTTTTCTCCAGGTTCTGCCGGTTGTTTTCCACCGGCGAAACAAAGTATTCGGCGCCGAAGGAAGAAATCAGCGAGGCGGCCCAGAGGTTAAAGGCGTACAGATACGGGCCCGCGATAAGGGCGGGATGTTGTTCCCTGAACAGGGAAAAATGCCCCGGATTGTTCACAATAAACTTCATGTACCCCATGTCCATAAGACGCGTCATTCCGGCGGCAAGCGGTACGCTCATGGCTTCGGGAAAAAAGGGATCAAGGGCAATAATGGCGTCATCCGGCTTAAAGGGCAGCGGCTTTCCGCCCAGAAGATGCGCGGCGGTCTTTTGGTTATACCAAAGTATAACCCGCGCCGGCCGGTACGCCTGAAGCGGATACAGATCCTCCACACGGGAAACGGCGGCGTACAGTCCTTCGGGGAACGTGTCCTTTTTTTTCCCCGCGGGTGGAAGGCGAAATTCCGGAGCCTTGTCCCTGCCGGGCCGCCGCCTGAAATTCTCAAGGTTCCTCGGCACGATTTTCGCGTAATGTCCGCCCGCCGGCCCCCTTCGAATCAGGTACACCGAGTCGCCCGGCCCGAAGCCCTGCGGAACGGAAATCCAGCGGCCGTCCTCGCCGTCTTCGGCAACACTCACCCTGCGGGTTTCCCGTTCCGTATCGTCGGCCCTGTGAAGCCGTATTGAGTCTCCTGTTTTGGGCAGGTCCGGCCCGGGGGCAAGGAGCCCCTTCCTTTCCTCCCCGGAACCTTCCATCCTGATGATCTTTCCCAGCGGAATACCGGTTCCCCCGTCCTGATCCGCCCTGAGCCATGAATCCGGCGGGGAGTTTTCCCCGTCAAAATAAAAAACGGTTTTTCTCCTGGCAAAATCACCCCGGAGAATTTCACGGGCGGCCTGTATGCTTTCGCGGACCCGCTCTTCCCCCGCGCCTTCCGCGAGGGCGTCAAGCACGAGGCGGTAGGCGGAAACCACGGCGCCCACATAGCCGGCGCTCTTCATGCGGCCTTCGATCTTGAGGGCGTTAATTCCGGCGGCGGCAAGATCGGGAAGACGTTCAAGAAGCTGAAGATCCATGGGGCTGAAAAAATAGCCTTCATCATTATTGTGCCGGTAGAGCCTGCGGCATGCCTGCGTACACATTCCCCGGTTTGCGGATTTTCCGCCCAGATAACTGGAAAAGAGGCAGAGCCCCGACGCGCTGACGCAGAGGGCGCCGTGAACAAAGACCTCCAGCTCCATGTTGGTAGCGGCCCTACAGGCGCGTATCTCCTCAAGGCTGAGTTCCCTGGCAAGAACAACCCGTGAAACGCCGTATTTTGAAAGCGCGTTGGCGCCGCGGGCGGAAGCGATGTTCATTTGGGTGGAGGCGTGCAATTTAAGGGAAGGAAAACATTCCCTGACCATGGCGACAATCCCAAAGTCCTGCACAATGAGGCCGTCGGGCCCCAGCGCCGCAAGATACTTGAGGAGCTGATACACACGATCCGCTTCGCGCTGTTCAAAAACCGTGTTGACCGTAACGTAGAGTTTCCGGCCCGCGCGGCGCAGGGCTTTCAGGGCTCCTTCGAAGCGGGCATAGTCAAAGTTAACGCTCCGCATGCGGGCGTTGAAATTTTTAAGCCCCAGATAAACAGCGTCGGCTCCTTCGCCAATGGCGGCGTCAAGAGCTTCGGGAGATCCGGCAGGGGCAAGCAGTTCAATAAACATGAAAACCTGTCCAAGTATAATAGCAAGTTACGGGGTATTTTGCAAGACGCCGGTTTTTCACTATACTTATATCAGGAAACCGGCGGATGCCGGCTGAAACAAAAATATGAAAAGAAGAGGTCTTCCATGGGTGAAGTTACCATAACGGGCGCCAACTTTGAAGCGGAGGTGCTGCAGTCTTCCGTTCCGGTGCTGCTGGATTTTTGGGCGGGCTGGTGCGGTCCCTGCAAAATGATAGCCCCTTTTGTCGGGCAGATTGCCGAAGAATACGACGGGCGTGTAAAAGTCGGCAAGATAAACGTAGACGAGGAAGAGGAGCTTGCCGGAAAACACGGCGTCGTTTCCATTCCTACGCTGGTAGTCTACCGGGACGGCGCCATAGTCCGCCAGCAGTCCGGCGCGCTTCCCAAACGCGACATAGAAGGGCTTTTCAGGGAT
>JAISEB010000250.1 GCA_031264395.1 Treponema sp.
GCGCAAGCGGGGGCATTTTGAACCAGCGGTCGCGGAAACGCCTCATCGCGGTCTTCAGGGCCTCGAAGGACTCCTGCACCTGAACGGTGATAACGCGGGTCCGTTCCGCCTCGTCCGACGCCTTTTGCAGCAGTTCCTGCGCCGGAGCGAAAAGCAGCCCCAGATCGGTAAACTCCGCCGCGGGAATGCCCCATGCGGCCCGCCGTTCCGCGGTCATATAGCCAATCCAGTTACGGCACATCGCCAGAATCTCCGAACGGGGGCCGGGCAGCCAGTCGCTCATATACGTTCCTCCTTGTGGTTTGCTTCCGGCCCGGGAGCCGGAATGTCCGGATTATACGCCCGGACATTGCTGTTGGAATCCCGGGCTTTTGGGTTACAAGCCGGGACTATCGAGGTAAAAGCCAGGACTATTGAATTGGAATCCCCGGCTGTTGGGTTACAAGCCGGGACTTTCAAGCCGGAATCCCGGACTTTTGAGGCAAAAGCCGGGACTTTTAAGCTGGAATCCCCGGCTGTTGAGGTAAAAGCCGGGACTATAAAGCCGGAATCCCCGGCCGTTGAATTGAAAGCCGGGACAACATGCGCTATATACGGGGTGTTATGATCTGTATCAGGAAAAATTACGCTATATGTATGGCGGGGGGGGGGGGGGGTAATTCTTTACCGTACAAGGAATTACAGAGAGCCATACGGGTAAAGCGCCGCCTTTTCCGGTTTTCACGAACACCGCTATACCCCCGTACAGAAAAAAATCAACATACCGCGCAAACAGCAATGCCCATTACCCGCAATAATTCCGAATACAAAACAACCGCGGACAACACCGACCACACGGACAAAACATACATTTGAAACTAAAAGCCCGTCCTGTCCGCGGTTATAATTCTTAAAACAACCACGGACGGCACGGACCACACGGACAAGATATACATTTGAAACTAAAACTCCGTGAAACTCCGTTCCCTCTGTGGTTCATTTCTTCTTTCCTTCTTCTTCAACTTCTTCGACTTCTTCGACCTTGCGGTAAATTCTTTCTTCAAAACATGCCGCTTCAAAATGTCCGTCCTGTCCGTTCTGTCCGTGGTTTTTTTTCTTCCCTGTTTTCTTCAACTTCTTCAACTTCTTCGACTTTTCGGTAAATTCTTTCTTCAAACCATGCCGCCCCATTTCCTCAACTTGAACGGCTCCCGCTTCCCGGGTTATGCTTGACGGCATGGATAAACTCATCATCAAGGGCGCGCGGGAACACAATCTGAAGAACATCGATCTTGAGCTGCCCAGGGATAAACTCATCGTCGTGTCGGGGCTTTCCGGTTCGGGGAAGAGTTCCCTGGCCTTTGACACGATCTTTGCCGAGGGGCAGCGGCGCTATGTCGAAAGCCTTTCGGCCTATGCCCGGCAGTTTCTGGGCCGCATGGACAAGCCCGACCTTGATTATATCGAAGGACTTTCCCCGGCCATTTCCATAGAGCAGAAAACCACCCACCGCAACCCCAGGTCCACCGTGGGAACAGTCACCGAAATTTACGACTACTACAGGCTCCTCTATGCCCGCATCGGCGTTCCCCACTGCCCGAGGTGCGGCAGGGAAATAAAAGAACAGGCGCTTGACTCCATCATCGAAACCATCATGCAGATGGGAAAAGGGGACCGTGTGCAGCTTCTTGCCCCGGTAATACGCGGCAAGAAGGGGGAGCACCGCAATATCATAGACAGCGCCCGCAAGGCCGGTTTTGCCCGCGCCCGCGTAGACGGGGTGCCGGTGAATCTTGACGAGGACATCAGGCTTGACAAGCAGAAGAAGCACACCATCGAGATAATCGTGGACCGCCTTGTTGTCGCCGACGGCATACGCAGCCGTCTTGCCGAATCGGTGGAAACGGCCCTTGACACCGCCGACGGGATCATGCTGGTTCTTGCCCAGAAACAGGGGGAGGGGAAGAGTACCGAATACTTTGTCTCCCAGAAGAACGCGTGCCCCGACTGCGGCATTTCCATTCCCGAACTGCAGCCCCGCCTTTTTTCCTTTAACAATCCCTTCGGGGCATGCCCCGGCTGTTCGGGCCTTGGGGTAAAACTCGAATTTGATCAGGACCTTGTCATTCCCGACAGGAGCCTTTCCTTTAACGAAGGCGGCTGCGTCCCCTACAACCCGGACAGCGCCTGGCACCGCAGCCGCTTCGAAAGCCTTGCCAAACATTACAAATTCAGCCTTGATACCCCCTTTAAGGATCTTCCCAAAAAAATAATGAGCGCCCTGCTCTACGGCACAAGCGACGACATCAAGGTCCGCTACGAGAACAGGGACGGCACGGGGCACTTTGAATACAACTCTCCCTTTCCCGGCGTTCTTGAAGATCTCAAGCGCCGCTACCTTGAAACCCAGTCCACGGGGATCAAGGAATGGCTTGAAAAATTCATGAGCCAGAAACCGTGCGAAGACTGCGGGGGCAGGCGGCTTAAACCAGAGGCGCTTGCGGTAACGGTAGGGGGAAGGAGCATATGGGAGCTTGCCTCTCTTTCCGTTACCGATTCCCTTAAATTTTTCGAGTCGGTTAAATTCGGCCAGAATGAAAGAAAGATAGCCGGACAGATCCTCAAGGAGATAAACGCGAGGCTTGGCTTCATGAAAAACGTCGGCCTTGATTATCTTACCCTGGAGCGGAAGTCCGCGACGCTTTCGGGCGGGGAGGCCCAGCGCATAAGGCTTGCCACGCAGATAGGCTCCAGCCTTGTCGGGGTGCTCTACATTCTGGACGAGCCTTCCATCGGCCTTCACCAGCGGGACAACCAGCGGCTCATCGACACGCTCCTGTACCTCCGCGATCTGGGGAACACCCTTATCGTGGTTGAGCACGACGAACAGACCCTCCGCACCGCCGACCACATCGTGGATCTGGGGCCCGGCGCCGGGGTGCACGGCGGCAGGGTAATAGCGCAGGGAAGCCCCAAAGAGGTGATGAAGGTAAAGGAAAGCCTCACCGGCCGCTACCTTTCGGGAAGCCTCGCCATGGAGGTTCCCCGTGAAAGGCGGCGGGGAAACGGCGGCTTCATACGCCTTAAAGGGGTTACCGAGCACAACCTCAAAAACATCAACGTCGATATTCCCCTGGGCGTTTTTACCTGCATCTCGGGCGTTTCAGGTTCGGGAAAATCGACGCTGCTTTCCGACGTGCTCTACCCCGCGCTTGCCAACAAGGTGTACGGATCGGTACGCCCCGAAGGGCACTACCGCGAGCTTTCGGGCGCCGAATATATAGACAAGGTAATAGACATTGATCAGAGTCCCATAGGAAGAACGCCCCGTTCGAATCCCGCGACCTATGTAGGCGTCTTTACGGCGATACGGGATCTCTTCGCGGGCCTTCCCGAATCGAAGATGCGCGGCTACAGGCCCGGGCGTTTTTCTTTTAACGTAAGGGGCGGGCGCTGCGAAAACTGCCAGGGCGACGGGACCATCAGGATAGAGATGAATTTCCTTCCCGACGTGTACATCACCTGCGATGTCTGCCGGGGAAAGCGTTTCAACAAGGAAACGCTGGAGATACGCTTCAAGGGGAAAAACATCGCCGACGTTCTTGACATGACCATTGAGGAAGCGGCGGAATTTTTCGAGTATATTCCCCATGTGGCCCGCAAGATGGACACCCTCCTTTCGGTGGGGCTCGGTTATGTCAAGCTGGGCCAGTCCGCGCTGACCCTTTCGGGCGGGGAGGCCCAGCGCGTAAAACTTGCCCTGGAACTTTCCAAGCGGTCAACGGGAAAAACTTTCTACATTCTTGACGAGCCTACCACGGGCCTTCACTTTGCCGATGTCAAACAGCTCATGGAGGTGATACAGCGTCTGGTGGATCAGGGGAACACGGTGGTGATGATAGAGCACAACCTCGACGTGCTTCTGCAGGCCGATCACCTCATAGATCTGGGGCCTGAAGGAGGGGACAAGGGCGGGGAAATTATCGTGACGGGAACCCCCGAGGAAGTCATTACGCATCCTTCCTCGTATACGGGCGTATATATGAAAGATCTTCTGGACCAAAGGGCCGAAAGGCCGGGATCGGGGCGCAGGGGCGCGCCGGGGGCGGCCCGGTCCGGGAGCCGCCGCGTTTCATAGGGACATGAAAAAAGGCCGCCTGTGGTGCACGCGTACGCTTCTCTTTGTCCTCTGCGGCGCGGCCTTTGTTTTTTCCCTTCCCGCGCAGGACGCGGGGCTTGCGGGCGAAGCGGCGGAGCCGGGCGAAAGCGCCCCCGCCACAGAGGGCGAAACCCCGCCCGCCGATCCCGATTTGTCCGTTTACGAGCTTGACATTAAAACTTCCACGCTTACCGAACTTGCCTCCTGGTGCCGGACGGTGGGGCTTTCCGACGCGGGAAGCAGGGAAGATCTGGCGCGGCGGCTCCGGGATTATTACGTGCTGGAATCCCCGCCCGCCGGAGCCGTCCAGCCGGGAAGGCGGGTAATAACCATTGAATCGGCCCGGACTTCCGAATATTTTACGCTGGAGGCGGTTAACGAGGAATATGCGCGGCTGCGGGGAAACGTCGTCGTGAGCCTCAAGGAGGGAAGCGCCGCACACAGGATCAGCGCCCGCGAGATCCTCTACAACCGGACAAGAAACATCATGACCGCTTCAGGCGGCGTTGAGTACGAGCGGGAGCAGGAAGACACAATCGAGACCTTCAAGGGGGAATCGATAACGGTGAACCTTGACAACTGGGCCGGCGTTTTTCTCGCGGGCTTTTCGGAGCGTTCCGACAAGGGCGACGATACGGCCTACCGTTTTTCGGGAACCGTCATTTCCCGCAGCGGCGACGAGGTAACGGTCCTTACCGACGCCGAAATAAGCAACGCGAAAAATACCGATTCGCTGTGGTCCCTCAAGGCGTCCAAACTGTGGCTGCTTCCCGGCTCCGATTTCGCCCTCTTCAACGCCGTGCTCAAGGTGGGCGAAATCCCGGTGCTGTACATTCCCTTTCTTCACATTCCCGCCGACGAAATTATCTTTCATCCTGTGCTTGGCTACCGTTCCCGCGAGGGGAGTTTTCTCCAGACTACCACCTATCTTTTGGGAAGGCCCAAAGCGTCTTCCGCTACGGAAAGTTCCGTTTCAAAGATATTCGGGGGCGGCGGGGAATCGGAAAAGAGGCGTGAAGGGATCTTCCTTCGCAGTACCGGGAAGAAGGTCCGCAATACCGAAGAGCCCACCCTTAAAACCATTCTCGATCTTTACGCGAAACTGGGCGTTTACCTGGGAACGGACCTCACCATTCCGGCCAGCGGGAATCTGGGGCTCCTGGACGTTTCGGCGGGCCTGGGGTTCAGCCGCACGCTTGCGCACCTTACGGACGGTTCCTATTCGCCCTTTGCCCCCGCCTACGACGGGCAGAGCGACTGGAACCGTTCCCGCCTTATTTCCTGGGACGTTCCCTTCCGTTACCGCTTCAACGCGTCGGGATCTTTTTCCGGCGGGGCAGGATCGTTTACCTGGGCGCTGCCCTATTATTCCGATCCCTATACGGACCGTGATTTTCTTGATCGGTCCGAAGAGATGGACTGGATGCACATCGTGCAGGAAGGGGCCTCCATCATGGATACGGAAGCCAGCGAAACGGAAATCCAGAATTTCGAGTGGCGCGTTTCAGGATCGTTCAATCCGAATTTTCCCGGCCTTGCCCCCTATGTTTCCGCCTTTTCCATATCGGGCCTTTCCAGCGCCGTCGCCTTCAGGACGCGGGAAGTGGGCGCGTCGCATTCGTCCTTCAGGCAGGATTCCCCTTCAAACAAATTTTTCTTTCCCGATAAATTCACCATTTATTCAATAAACACTTCCGTCGCCGGGACCCCCTTTTCATGGACCGCCTCCGGGATAAACACCGAAACGGCCCCCGCCGAAGAGGCGGGAACGGGCCCGCTTCTTCCCGGGGTCCCCATTGCCCCGTGGCCCGCCGCCGGGGACGACGGGCGGCAAACGGACGGCGGCGGAGGGCTCGCCCCCCCTTCCCTTAACCAGCGTTTCGATCTTCCCCTTTCAGGCGGCCCCCGTTTTTCCATTGATTACAGGCTGAACCCGTCCTCCGCGACGGAACTCCAGTGGCGTTCGGCGGAAGTGGGAACCTACACCAACTGGCAGACGGCCGGCGACATAGACTGGAGCGAGATTTCTTCGGTGATGTCCGTTTTCAGGGGGGAAGGAAGTCTTGGCTTTACCCTGGATCATACAGGCGGCGGCGCGTATACCACCGCCGTAACCTTCAGCGGGACCGCCGCCTGGCAGGACTTCGCCTTTCTCAATACCGACGCCGAGGAATTTTCCACATCGGGGACAGCCGATCCCGCAAAGGTGCGGGCGGCCAGGGAGCGGAACTACAGTTCGACCTATTATACCACGTCGTTCGATTACTCCACCCGGCTGCGGCCCTTTTATCAAAGCAGCGTCTGGGGGGACACAAGCCTTACCTACGGCGCGCGGGGTCTTATGGCGCGGACTGAATTTGTCGCCGGTTCGGGCAATGATCCCGAATGGAAGACGATATACGGCGCGTGGGACAAAGAGAGCCTTGAGTCCCACCAGATTGCCGCGAACATTGCCGCCCGGATCATGGACAAGGCCCAGACGCTTGTCCTCAGCGCGGATCTTCCCCCGGAAGAGATCATCCTTTCGGGGAACGCCACCGCCAGGGCCTGGATATCCGAGACCAACGCCAACGTGAAATTTTTCCCCGAAGGCCGGGACGAGGCGAACAACGACAAGCGGTATCTGGATTTTTTGTACAGCACCGAAACCCTCCGCTTCGGGGACACCGGGAGCCTTCAGCAGTATATGATCTACGATCCCCATAAAAAAGTTTTTACCACCCTGACGACAACCCTTGCCCTTGGGGGCCTTTCGGCGTCCTATACCGCGGCCCGCATGATGCCTTACCGCCTTGAAACCACCCCCCCCATAGGCTGGGTTACCAGCGGGGACGAAACCCTCTGCCCCCGTGATTTTACGCTGGGCTATGTAAAATCCCTTGGGCCGAAAAAACTCTGGGATGACAGGCTGTCCCTTTCTTTCAACATCAACACAAGTTTTAATGTCGATCTTCAGCGTTTTACCTATTCCCGTTTCAGGTTTACCATAGGCTTTACCGTGGACGTTGCCAATTTTCTTGACGTCACCTTTTCGGCCAATTCGGAAAACGCCGTCGTATACCGCTATCTTCAGGGTATCCCCTATTTCAGGCTTCCCGACGGTTTTGAAGTTACGGGTGAAAAGAACCCGTTTAAGGACCTCATCGATTCTTTCCGCTTTAACGATCCTCTAAAGCGGGCGGGCTCCGGCTTCAAGCTTAAATCGTTCACCCTTACCGCCGTACATCATCTTGGGGACTGGAACGCCAAACTGGGCCTTACCCTTGCGCCGTACCTTCCCACAGGCGGCACGAAGTATGTCTTCAACAACGAAATTTCCTTTATTGTCCAGTGGGTGCCCATCAAGGAGATCAAGACGGACGTAAGCGTCGACAAGGAAGTGTGGGCCTTTAAGTAACGCTCATGCCCGGACGCCAGTCCATGCCGGGATCGAGGGGGTAAATGGGCCGCCTGACTTTGCGGTAGGGGATGGTTTCAAGAATCTCGCAGGAACAGCCCCGGGAGGCCGCCATGATGGCCCTGGCGGCTATCTTTTTGAAGCAGGGCTCCAGGTAGCCGAGCTTTACCAGGACGAGGCAGTAGTCCGCCGGGTTTACCCCCAGCGCGGGAAGAAGGCCTTCGTCCCCGAATCCTATGTGCCTTGACGTGACGCTGACAAGCATGTTCGAGTGCCGCAGAAGGACAAGATCGGCGCGGCAGGGGCCGTAGGATCTGGCGATCTTTTCCACCCGTACCCGCAGGGGGATCTTCCTGCCTGAAACCCTGTCCCAGTTGCCCCCCAGCGTTATGTCACATTCCGCGCCTTCACCGGCCTCTATGCAGGAAGATACCGCGGGGGCGTCGTAGAAACCGGAGTAGAGCAGGGGACCGGGAAGTTCCGCCAGGTTCATGGAAAGGACTGTTTCCAGAAGTTCCGTCGCGTCGCCCGCGGCCCCCGCGGTGGGATTGTCGCCCGAGTCCGACACAAAGACGGGGCGTTCCCCCCTTTCGAGCACGGCGTCAAAAGCCGCCTCCATGGCGCCGCGCGAATCGTACTGTTCGACGCTGAAGGCAAATTCTCCCCGCTTCTTCCAGAATGTTTCCGCCAGATCCCCGGCGGCCTCCTCAAGGGCGTTCCTGTTTTCCTCGAAGCCCGTAACAAGAACGGTAACGGCGTTGTATTCAGAGTCCGCCCAGGGGAAGCCCAGAAGCAGGGAAGCGGCAAGAACGTCTCCCCGTTTTTCCAGATCCCTCGCGGTCCCGATAAGGGAAGCCATGGGTTCCGAAGACGTTTCCGATTTTTCCCCCGCCAGCATCATGGGAACGCTTTGGGAGGCGGTGTACAGTTTCTTCCCGGAAGAAAGGGAGGCAAGCAGCGTTTTCGCGGCCAGGACTCCTGTTTCAAAGCTGTCGGTGTGGGGAGCGGTCTTGTAGCCCGCGAAGCCGTCCACCGTTTCAAGCAGGGCGGGGGTGACGGTGGCGTGCATGTCAAGCGCCGCGGTAAAGGGAACGCCGGGGAGTATTTCCCGCAGCGCCGT
>JAISEB010000339.1 GCA_031264395.1 Treponema sp.
CGTAGATATAAAAAAATTTTCTCCTCCATCAGGACATGAAAAAACGAATTTGAGGACAATGAATGGATATGACGTTCGTGATTTTATAATTTTATATATAGCTGAATTTACTTTTCGCAAGAATCATGAACTAATATTGAATAGGGTGGAACAGTTAAACGATAAAATAGAAAATTTGAAAATAATTTTTGCCGGTGACGGTCCCTTGTTGAATAAATACAAAAATAAGATCAAACGAAGTAATTTGTCGTCGGTGATTGATTTTTCAGGCTATCGAAATGATGTAGATGTTTTATGTAAGATGGCGGATATTTCACTTTCTCCCAGTAAACAGGAAGGACTTCCCATTGGAATAGTTGAAGGTTTTGCTTCCGGTTTGCCTGTTGTATGTTCAAAAATCAGGGGGCATACTGATGTTATTAAAGATGAACATAATGGTTTTTTGTTTGAATTGAATAATCCTCAACACATGGTTGATTCAATTGTAAGGCTGTATAATGATCCTGGTTTAAGAAGCAAAATGGCCCAAAATAATATTCAGGATGCAAAGAAGTATTCAGGTGATATTGCAGTATCAAAAATGGCGGAAATATATACAAAGTGGATGTAAGTCATGTGGTCTGTTTATTTTATAAAGGAACATACGGCCTGTCAAGGCCTGTGGAGTAACTGCGCATGAAAATTACCGTCACGGGAATGGGGTATGTCGGTTTGGCAAACGCATTGTTGCTTGCCCGGCATAATGATGTAACGGCTTATGATATATCGCCGGATAAAGTTGACGCAATTAATAATCGGCAGTCTCCGATAAGGGACAGGGAAATTGAGGATTTTCTCAAGGATGAGGAAATTGTACTGTGTGCAGTTTCGGACGCCGAAAAGGCCTACACCGGTGCTGATTGTGTCATCATCGCGACTCCGACCGATTATGATCCTGACAGGAATTTTTTTAATACGTCGTCCGTTGAATCAGTAATACGAGACATTGAACGTTTTGCTCCGGCCGCCGTTGTTGTAATAAAATCTACGGTTCCTGTCGGTTTTACGGAAAAAATGCGCAGAAGGCACCAAGGGCTTACCTTATTGTTTTCGCCGGAATTTCTTCGTGAGGGAAAGGCGTTGTATGACAATCTTTATCCGTCACGAATCATAGTAGGCGGCTTAACGCCCGAAGCAATGGTATTCGGTAATTTGATGTTGCAGGGTGCGGTTAAAAAAGACGCACCGGTATGTTATATGAGTCCGACGGAGGCCGAGGCCGTCAAGCTTTTTTCGAATACTTTTCTCGCGCTCAGGGTAGCGTTCTTTAACGAACTTGATACTTATGCTGAAATGAAAAGTCTTGATTCAAAATCAATTATTGAAGGCGTGTGCCTTGATCCAAGAATTGGCAATTACTATAATAATCCTTCTTTCGGCTATGGTGGTTACTGTTTGCCCAAGGACACAAGACAACTAAAGGCAAATTACCGGCATGTTCCCAATAATCTTATTACCGCAATTGTTGAAGCAAATCAGACACGGAAATTGCATATTGCCGCCATGATTATGCGGAAAGAAATCAAAACGGCCGGCATTTATAAACTTGCGATGAAAACGGATGCCGATAATTTCAGATCGTCCGCGGTAATTGAGATCATGGAACAATTGAAGCGGCGCCATGTTTCAATACTTGTTTTTGATCCCGCAGTAAAAGAAGACAGGATTTTTGACTGCCCGGTCTTGCGTGATTTTGAAGAATTCAAAAGCAGATCGGATATTATTATCGCCAACAGAGTATCGGCCGAATTGATCGGGGTAAAAAACAAGGTTTATACTCGTGATGTTTTTTCCCGGGATTGATCCGTTCTCCGGTGCTGTGGCGGGATATTTATTCAAACCGGTCTTGCTCCTGGTGCCAGGATGCCGTTTATCCCCATCGTACCCTGAAATTTTTTCTTAAAACAGCGGTCAGTTTTTTTAGTCTGGGGTCGAATTTGTCCGGCATGGGCATGGTTTCAAAAAGATCGCTCCGTTCCCTTTCGATCCAGTTGTAGAGCCGTTCGCGGATTTCAAGATCTGTACCGGGGCCGGCGGTGATTTTTGCAAGCGCGATGATCTCGTCGCGGGAAAACATGATCCATTTGCCTTTGTAAATGAGGTAGAAACTGCTTCCGCTTTCGGAGCCTTCGATGCGGAGTTCTTCGCTTTCGGAAGCGGCTTTTCCCTTTTGTCCGCTTTTCCGCGTCTTTTTTTCAGCGTCTTCGGCGTCTTCGGCGTTTTGCAGCAGAGTGTTGTTGAGTTCTTCCGCCTGCATGTTGTAAAGGTGAACGCGGGCCTGTTCAATCAGGAATGTAAGGCCCTCCGCGTCAAGGCGCGGAATGAGGGCGCCAAGCTCTTCGGCAAGGGCGCGTTCTTCCGTATTTTGTTTTGAAGCCCCCTGTCCGGCCGTCTGCCGGGCGGGGGGCTTTTTTTTCGCCTCACGGGTCCCGGCGCGTTCCGTTGTGGGGCCGCCGTCTTTTTTCCGGCCGGTCATGGTTTTTTTCCCATACTTTCAGTATAGAAAAAAGCCATGGCATTTTCCAGGAATAAATAGGGAACCTCTGGAAACCCCGGTTGGGTTTCCAGAGTTGTTCCAAAACCCGGTTGGTTTTGGAACCGCCTCGAATAAAAAACGGCGGCAATGGCTTCACTGCCGCCGTGACGAAGTTCCGCACCGAACCGCGGGTTCGCGTTTGCCGCGCGGAGACTTATTCAGCCTTGATCTGGATCACCCGTTTTTGGGCCTCGGCGTGTTTGCCGATTTCCAGACGGAGGATGCCGTTTTTGAATGAGGCGGAAACGGACGCGCTGTCGGCGTTTTCAGGCAGCCTGAAGGAACGCCTAAAGGAACTCAGCCGCCGTTCACGGAGCAGATACGTTCCTTCCTTGTCGTTTTTCTTTTCCTCTTTGGATTCGTCCAGCTTTGATTCAATGCTGAGGTTTCCGCCGTCCAGATGGACTTCGATGTTCTTCTCGTCGTAGCCGGGAAGATCCATCTCCAGCTCGTAGGATTTTTCGGTTTCACGCACGTCAACCGCGGGGAAGCGGTTTTCCATGGATCTGAAGATCCTGTCGGAAGGGCTCAGAGGCGAATCCGCGAAGAAGGTTTCGAAATACCGGTCAAAATCATTGAGGGCATTTTCGATTGGGTTCGGACGATACATAGTTACAGCTTTCATACTATATCTCCTTGAAAAAAGTTTTGTCCTGCGGGAAACGGAACCTGACGGCCTCCGCGAAACCCGGATCCACTGACCCGGTGTTCCTGAAATCCCGTTGACATCAATATAATAGCATAAACCGTGCCACATCCTTAATTTTTCAGAAAAAAGATCCAGCTTCCTAATTCCTTATAATACAAGGAATTAGAAGACGGGCGGCCGGGCGGGGCCGAAAACGGCGGCCGTTATGTTCCTTCCGCAAGCCGCGGCGTGTTATTTTTACCCATGTGTATTATTTTGGCATTTATACTGTATCAAAATGATACATGTTTTGGGGAAGGCCGGGCGGATTCCCGCTTCTTGTGGTTTTTTTCAATACGGGGCATTATATTAATGATAAAAGATGACGCCAAACCAGGAAGACGCACTTTACGATTTTCTCGAAAATGTTACGGAACCTTTCACCCTGGAAGATGTGACGGCTTTTATCCGGATGATAGAGCCGAAGCGGAGCGGCAGGCTTGCCATGGAAGTGGCGGCGCTTATCGACTCCCGGAATATCGCGTTCAGGCTGGACAGCCGGCGCTGGGTATCGCGGCGGGGCTGTTTTGAAAGCGTTCCCTTTGTCATAAGCCCGACCCGCCTTGAACTTGTCAACGGCATCCTTATTCCCGGTCACCGCTGCATTCCCTTTGCCAATCCGGGGCTTTTGCCGCAGGAGTACACCTTTTACTGGAAGGGGACCGCCGTTCCCGTTACCAGTACCGAAGGCCCGCCCGAGGAATTTTACCCCTACTACTGTATCTATGGGGAAGAATACGCCCCCCAGTATGTTGCCCGGGACAATCCGGGAAACGAATCTGCCTTTAACAGTGACCCGTACGAAGATCCGCCCGAGGTATCCATAGGAACGCTTGATATGCGGAATGTGTACCGTGAATCGTCCTTTGTTCCCGGCGACCGTTTTGTGGTAAAGACCATGGACTGGAAGGCGGGAAGTTTTTCGCTTGAAAAAGTGGGAAAGGATGAATGGTCCCGGCCGGAACTGTACGACTGGTTTGAAGCCGCGGAAGGGGGCTTTGAGGATTCCTTTGCCCTGTTCGGCCCCGGCACTTCCACCGAAGAGCAGATAGCCTACGCCTACTGGTACGGCGGCAAACGCATGCGGGATGTTCCTGCCTATGCCCTTGAAGAATTTCTCTATGAAAAAACCGACCGTATAGACGTAACCCCCTATGGCATAGAAACCCGTTTCTGGTATGCGGGAAAGGAAATCCCCGACAATAAAAACATCGAAACCGGCCAGTCTTTTCCCGACCGTACCACGATAGAAGAGATCCTCTACCGCCGGCGCATTCCCGTTTCGGAATACGTAATCCAGTCCTACGTGCGCGACGCCCTGTTCCGGGGGGATCAGGATGTGTGGCATATCATGGAGCGCATTGTTCCTCCGGTTGTTCTGCTTGATGAACCGGAGCAGGACGCGCTTGCCGAATATATTTCCGAGGCGCTGGATGAATACCGGCCGTCCTATTCGGTATTTGCCGATCAGGTGATGGGGCCCATGCGCCAGCGGGTTGGCGAACTTCACACCGCGGTGATAGAGCTGTACGCCAGGCTTCAAAAAGGGGATATCGATTCGTCCTGGCTTCCCAGGCACACCTATATTGTTCTTTCGCAGATTCAGGGACACGCCGCGGGCGTGCTGGAAGATCTTGATACCGGAACGCCTCCCCCCGAAAACGAGCTTGACGCCATGGATAATTCCCTTGACAGCATGATCGAAACATACGAGGACATAAAGGAACTGATAGACGATGCTCTGGACCGTTTCCGCAGGCAGAACCTTTCAGTTGTAAAATTTGTTCCCGAAGGCGAAAACTCAAGAACGGCGATACAGATCAGCGTGGGCGGAATCGATGTGTGGCGCAGGGTGCTTGTTCCCGAATCGTACCGGCTGGAAGAGCTGCACCATGTCATACAGTCGGTTCTGGGCTGGAACGATACCTTTCTTCACCGTTTTTCGGTTGAGAATCCCAATGAAGTTACGGGAACCGTGCTGGATGAACAGATACGCCTTGAAGATCTCGGCGGGCGGGGCGTTACGGAGATCATCTATGAATACGGAACCAAATGGACCATTCGGGCGCTGATCCTTTCAAGAGACGGCGGCAGTCCGGGTGAAACGGCCCAGTGCGTAGCCGGGGCGGGCGCCGCTCCGCCGGAATTCATAGACGGGCCCCTCAGGTTCCGCAAGATTCTCTATTCGCTTGAAAGGGGCGGAGACACCGAGCGCAGTATCGCCCTTAATGAACTGGGGCCGGGTTTTGCTCCCGGCAGTTTTGATCTTGAAACCTGCAACAGGAACCTTGGTTCGCTCCGTATGGTAAAAAAACAGGGACGCTATGAAAAAAGAAAGTGAAAGTGAAAGGGATCTTGCAGGTCTTGTGGAACGCGGCGGGGTCCTGTACGATGTAGGGGGAACAACCCCCAGGGAAGTGCTTGCCGCAATAACCGGCGCGCTGCCGTCCCGTATATGCGCGGACAGGGACGGGCTTCTAAAGGCGGTGCTGGAGCGTGAAGAGCTGATGTCCACAGGCATAAGCGGCGGCATTGCTCTTCCCCATCCGCGCAGCCCCATGGCGGGGGAAAATGAACAGTTTGTGACCATTGCCTTTCCCTCTTTTCCGGTAGACTGGAAGGCTCTGGACGGCGGGGAGGTGACATCGGTGCTGCTTATTGTTTCGTCTTCGGCGAAGCTCCATTTGCACACTCTTTCAAAGATCAATTTTCTCTGCAGGCTGGAAAAGTTTACCGCGCTTCTCCGCGGACGCGCCCCGGCGGGGGAGATAATAGCCGCCATCCGGGAAGCGGAAAGAGACTGGAAATGAACGGCGGCGATTCCGCCGCTAATATGGAGGAGTTATCAAAATGAATAAGACAGCGTTGGAAAAGGCCGCGTTAAGCGTGCGGGCGTTGAGCATTGACGCCATAGAAAAGGCGAATTCCGGCCACCCCGGCCTTCCCCTTGGTACGGCCGAACTGGGCGCCCTGCTTTACGGGGAACTGCTCCGCCACGATCCGTCGGACCCGTCATGGCCCGACCGGGACCGCTTTGTGTTATCCGCCGGACACGGTTCCATGCTGCTCTATTCCCTGCTTTATCTTTCGGGATACAGGGACATGACGCTGGACGCAATCAAGTCTTTCAGGCAGATAGGTTCCCCCGCGGCCGGGCATCC
Source organism: Treponema sp. (assembly GCA_031264395.1). Taxonomy (GTDB): domain Bacteria; phylum Spirochaetota; class Spirochaetia; order Treponematales; family Breznakiellaceae; genus JAIROE01. The sequence continues at coordinate 6,425 of JAISEB010000339.1, forward strand.
CGAATACGGGCAGTCAGGCGGCATAGAAGTGACTACAGGCCCGCTTGGCCAGGGGCTTGCGATGTCCGTGGGCCTTGCCATTGCGGAGACCATGCTCGCCGCCCGCTTCAACACCGAAAAACGCCGCATTGTCGATCATTATACCTATGTTCTGGCCGGCGACGGATGCCTTGAAGAAGGCGTCTCCAGCGAGGCAAGCTCGCTGGCCGGCCACCTCCGCCTTGGCAAGCTCATTGTATTTTACGATTCGAACAAGATAACCATAGACGGCAGTACCGGCCTTGCCTTTACCGAAGATACTGCTAAACGTTATGAGGCGTATGGCTGGCAGGTGCTCCGCGGGTCCATGTATGATTTTGATGAAATTGCCCGTCTTGTCCGTGAGGCCAAAGGGGAAACGGAAAAACCAAGCATCATCATCCTTACATCGGTTATAGGGAAGGGCGCGCCTTCCAAAGAAAATACCGCCGGAATTCACGGCGCGCCGCTCGGACCTGAGGAAGTTGCCGCCGCGCGGAAAAAGCTCGGCATACCGGGCGATTTCTACACGGCTCCCGAGGCCGCCGAATATTTTGCGGTGAAGCGGAATGAATGGAAAAAAATCCGCGAAGGGTGGCTTTCCGAATTTGAAGAGTGGTCAAAGGAGAACCCCGGCAAGCGCAAAGAGTGGGACGCCTTTTATTCGGGGAAATATGCGCCGGCCGCGCTTCCCGTCTTTAACGCGGGCGACAAAATCGCCACCCGCAGCGCGGGCAACAAGGCGCTTACCGCCGTGGCCGCCGTTAACGAAAACCTCGTTGGCGGTTCGGCGGATCTTAAAAGCCCCAACGCGGTAGGATTCGGCTCCGCCTATACCGCCGGGGATCGCGGCGGGCGGTACATACATTACGGAATACGTGAATTTGCCATGGCCGCCATTTCCAACGGCATACAGGTTCACGGAGGACTGCGGGCGTTCTGCGCCACCTTCATGGTATTCGCCGATTACCTCCGGCCCGCCCTTCGCCTTTCAGCGTTGATGAAGCAGCCTGTAATCTATGTGTTCACCCATGATTCCATCTTTGTCGGCGAGGACGGCCCCACCCACGAGCCCGTTGAACATTTGGCGAGCCTCCGCGCCATACCCGGAGTTCGGGTGCTGCGCCCCGCGGACGCCGAAGAGACCGCCCAAGCCTGGGCCATGGCGATGGAATATTCCGAAGGGCCGTCCGTTCTTGCCCTGAGCCGCCAGAACATCACCGTTTTCCCGAAAGAAGATCCCGACTGGAAAAACACACTGCGCACCGGCGCTTATATCGTGAAACAGGCTGGCGGGAATCCCGACATTGTGATCATCGCAACCGGATCTGAAGTCGGCCTTGCCCTTGAAGCGGCCGCCAAAGTCCCGGAAAAAAAGATACGGATCGTCTCCATGATAAGCCGTGAACTCTTTGAATCACAGTCCGGAACAATACGGGACTCCATTGTTCCTCCGGGCGTGCGGACGGTGAGCTGTGAAGCGGGCGTGAGACAGGGATGGGAACGCTGGTCAAAGCCGGA
>JAISEB010000075.1 GCA_031264395.1 Treponema sp.
GGAAAAGTTTAGGTTCAGGTTTGACAATTTTTGTATTATGCCGACCCATATACATCTGCTTATTACGCCCGGCGACGGGGGAGACCTTACCCGGATTATGCACTGGATCAAGACCCATTCGGCCAAACGCTGGAACCGGATACACGGTTCCACGGACCACATGTGGGGGGCGCGGTATTTTGCCCGCCCCATTAAAGATCCGGGGGATTATTTTTTCGTGATGAGTATATCGACCAAAATCCCGTTAAAGCCGGTTTGGCGGCGTCTGTGGGGGAATGGAAAGCTTCGGGGGCGTATTATATCCGGCATAATCTTTCCGGTCTGGTTGACTATACCCATTTTACCCGCTTGTCATATACCCGGCTGTTACCGGCTCCGTAGAAACAGTGCCTGTCACCGTTAGGTGTGGCGCTTGATTGAACTTGCATCCAAACGGTGCCAGGCACCTTTGCGCGAATGGTGTGTTGTAAGGGAACGGTTGAAGAAGGCCCGGAAAGCCGCGCCAATCATCCTTTTTAACCATTCTTTTTTCATGTTTTATATGACAGTTGTCATATAAAATAAAGCAAATCTACATGTTATCCCCCTTATTCCGATACATTCCATGAAAAAAGGGGTACATCATGCAGGATGCAACGCTCAACGATCTTTACAACAGTTATACGTTAAACAAACTGGACAAACGGGAGTTCGAGGAGGCCCTCTTCAAAAACATCATGCACAATTACGGGCGCTTTTTTCCGTATCACTGGCGGCGGGATGACCGCGCCGATTATCTCTGCTGGCTTTACCCGCGCATCTCGCGGGCCATCGATCATTACCGGGATACCGGTTCATCCTTCGAAGCCTACATGGGCGCCATGCTGCGCTGGTCGGTCAGGGAATGGAGATCCTATGGAAAAGATTTCAGGATACAGGACTACGCCGCATGGATGGGGCTAACGTCGGATTACGAGGAATCTTCATGGGCCGCGCCGGAACAGCTTGAAGAGAAGGTCTGTTCGCGCGAAACGGGCTACGCGGACTGTAAAGAACCGCCAAAAATAGCCAATCCCCGGCAGGTTCTGATTCTGATGCTTAAAACGTATTATTGCGTATCCGATGATTTTCTTGAGCATGCCGCCCCGCTGGTCGGGGTAAGCAAGGAAGACCTTGGAAACATGGTAGAGGCGCTGAGGAAACGGAGGCTGGAGCGGGAGGACGAGATCCGCCGGCTGCGGGAACGGATCTGCGGCCAATTTTACCGGTGTATTGTATATGAAAGGAGGATGCTCACACAGATTGAAGACAGGATTGCGTACAACAGGACACGGGAACGGCTGAAAAAAGCGCGGGAAAGGCTGAAATCGATGAGGGGACGGCTGTCGCGGATACGGATGGAGGCCACCAATCTGCAGGTTTCACAGGTGCTCAATGTCCCAAAAGGAACGATAGATTCGAGCCTCTACGCCCTGCGGAACCGCATGGGACGCGCCCCGGACACGGCGAACGGCGGTTGAGCCGAAGGTTAAGCGGAGTGCAACTTTCGGCCCCTGTCTTTTCGGCAAAAAAAACAGCATAATAATATGAATGAAAAGACTTGCGGGGACGCCTTCGCCGGGACTGCGTGTTCTTTACCGCGTTCTCCTTGCCGCCGCCATGATCCTTGGCGTTGTTTTTGCCGCCGGAACGGCGGCGGGGCTCATCCGGGGACGCGGCGCCCGCCCGCTAGTGACCCTCGGCGGTACAGGCGCGGACGCCGGCAGCATCCCGGGCCCCGCCGCAGGCGAAGCTGTCGAGGCTGTTTATTCGGGCCTGGGCCGCCTTCGTATTCCGGCCGGAAACGCCACGGTCATTCTTTCCGTCACCTTTCCCTATTTTCCGGGGGACATGGCCTTTACCGAGGAACTTGTCGCCAGAACGCCCGCCCTCCGGGAAACTGCCGCCGCTTATTTTTCTTCCCTTGCCCCCGGAGAACTGGAAAATTCCGGCGAGGAAAAGATCAAGGCGGAACTTCTTGACCGTTTTAACAGGACGCTCAGGCTGGGAAAGATCCGTACCCTGTACTTCAGCGATTTCTTGGTTCTGGAATGAAGTAAGGCGGTTTTACCGGCCGTGTTCCCGGACAGGCCGCAACCAAACGGAAAAGGCGGGGTCAAAACTGGACGAAGTGTTCCGGCAAGGAGTATTATAGTAAGGTGAAGGAGCAGCCGAGTCATGGATCAGCTTTCTTATCCCGCCCAGATTATTATTTCACTCATCCCCATAGTCGGCATTGTTATGGGGGCTACGGTCGTTTTCTTTTACCTTTTGTGGAATCACCGGCGCAGGGTTCTGCTTATCGAGGCGGGTCATTACACCCGGCCCGACTTCGATCTCCTTTCGTTCAGCCTTTTGGCAGGCCTTTTGCTTCTGGGCGTAGGGCTTGCGCTGACGATTTTTTTAAGCCTGGCGCAGGGGTTAAATTACGGGCTTCTGGGGGGAATTATTCCCCTGGCCGTTGGAATAGGACTTGTAGCCTATTACCTGATCAAACGGAACAGTCCGGCCCCATGAGTGCGGAAGGAGACGCGGACGAAGAAATCATTGTTGCCGGGGTCCTTCGGGGCGAAAAAGATCTGTTCCGGCTCTTGGTTAAACGGCATGAAAAGGCTGTCTTCAGAATGGGGATAAGTTTTTTCAGGAATTCCGAGGATGCCGCCGATTTTGCGCAGGACGTGTTTTTAAAGGCTTTTCGCAGCCTTGCCCGGTTTGAGGGGCGCTCCCGGTTTTCCACCTGGCTGTACCGCATCGCCTACAATACCGCCGTCAATACGTTCAGCCGGAAACGGGAGTATTTGAGCCTTGCGGAAGAGCCGGGAAACGGCGGGGACGACCCGGAACAAAAGCTCATCCGGGAAGCCGCCCGCCTCGCGGTGCTGGGCGCGGTGCAGGATCTTCCCGAACGGTACCGGATCTGCGTGGATATGTTCTTTTTTTATGACAGATCCTACCAGGAAATAGAAGCGATTACCGGAATTCCGGTTAACACGATAAAATCCCACGTGTTCAGGGCCAAGAAACTGCTTAGGGAACGGCTCGCGGGGATTGCGGACAGCGATATATAGGAGGATGCCATGAATTGCCGGGAAATAATGGATATGGTCTATGAATATGACGGGGATGATTCCACTCCCCTGCTTGTACAGCTTCGTATCCGGCTGCATTCCTTTTTCTGTCTCCAGTGCGCCCGGGAACTGGAGCGCTACGCGGCCGCCCGGGAAGCCCTCCGCAGCGGTTTTTTTACCCCCGCCGATCTTGAAGAGTCTGTAATGGCCCGCATTATGCGGGAAGATCCGGCGGAAGCGGACGAGTACGAAGAGGAATGCGCCATGGAAGGAACGTCCGAAGAGGCGGGCGTATCCTTCAGAAGCTGGATAATCACGGGAATTGTGATGTTTTTTTCCCTTTCGACCTCCTTTTTCAGCCTTAATTTTACAAAACTGGCCATTTCCCAGGATCTTTCCTTTCTGCTTCCCATGGGAATCACCATAGGAGCGGTCCTGACCATCTACTGCACCATTTTTATAGGCAGCCATATAAAGGAATTGTCGGAAAAGTTCGGTTTACGTTGACACAATTTCCCCACAGGCATACTCTTGTAATATGAATATTTCAACATATACCGTAAAGCCGAAACTTCCCGGGGTTCTGAAACCGCTGGAAGAAATAGCCAGGAATCTTTGGCTTTCGTGGAATTTTGACGCGGTCCAGCTTTTTATCAGGCTGGATTACGAACTGTGGCTGCAATCTCAACAGAGTCCCGTCCGGGTGCTGGGCATGGTAAGCCAGAAACGGCTGGCTGAGGTCGCCGGGGACGATTCCTACCTTGCCGCGCTGAAGGAGGTGTACGAGCACTTCCAGCGTTACAAAAAGGGCGAAACCTGGTACCGCGGCCCCAGAAAGGAAGTAGTTGCCTACTTCTCCATGGAATACGGCATGGATGTGTCCCTTTCCATTTATTCAGGCGGCTTGGGAATACTTTCGGGCGATCACATGAAGACCTCGTCGGACATGGGGCTTCCCCTGGTGGGCGTGGGGCTCCTTTACCGGCAGGGGTATTTTACCCAAAAACTCAACGCCGACGGTTTTCAACAGGAAAGCTACCCCGAAAACGACTGGTACAACATGCCGGTAGAGCGAAAAGTTGACAGGAGCGGGAATCCCATCAAGATTTCCGTGGATCTTGCCGGCAGCCAGGCCATAGCCCAAATCTGGGAGGCCAAGGTGGGCCGTTCCTCCCTGTATCTTTTGGATACCAACATAGCCGAAAACGCCCCCGACATACGGAACGTTACGGCGGCCCTTTACGGCGGCGACAAGGAAACCCGCATTCAGCAGGAGATCCTCCTTGGCATAGGGGGCATACGGGCCCTGCGCGCGCTGGGCATAAATCCCGCCGCCACCCATATGAACGAGGGGCATTCGGCCTTTTTGGGGCTGGAGCGCATCAGGGAGATCATGGCGGAAAAGAGCTTTACCTTTGACGAAGCCAGGGAAGCCGTCTGGCCTACCAATATCTTTACCACCCACACGCCGGTTCCCGCGGGAAACGAACGTTTTGACATCAGCCTTATGGAAAAGTATTTCCGTTCGTGGCCCCAGATCCTGGGGATTTCATGGAAGGACTTCATAGGTTTGGGCCGCGTCAAGCCCGGCGATGATCATGAAACCTACTGCATGACGGTTCTTGCGCTGAAACTGTCGGCCTATGCCAACGGCGTGGCCCGCCTTCACGGTATAGTTTCACGGGAAATGTGGAAGGATCTGTGGCCCGGCCTTCCCCTTAATGAAGTGCCCATAGGACACGTGACCAACGGCGTTCATCCCCGGACTTGGGTTTCAAGCGGTATGACCGATCTTCTGGACCGCTACTTTGGCCCCCGCTTCGAGGAGGAACCCACCGATCTTGCAATCTGGGACAGGATGGACCGTATTTCCGACGAAGAGCTCTGGCGCACCCACGAGCGGCGCCGGGAGCGGCTTGTGGCCTTTGCCCGCGACCGCATCAGGGAACGCTACCGGAGAACGGGCGCGGTGGAACGGCGCATGCGGCAGGCCGAAGACGCCCTTTCCCCCTATGCCCTGACCCTGTGCTTTGCCCGCCGTTTTGCCACTTACAAGCGGGGAAATCTCCTTCTGCGGGACCCGGAGCGGCTCTTGCGCCTTGTCAAGGACAACGACAGGCCCGTACAGCTTATCTTCGCCGGCAAAGCGCATCCCCACGACATGCCCGGCAAGGATCTTATCCGCGAAATCATCCACTTTGCCGAAAAATACGACGTAACAAGCCGTATCGTGTTCATCGAAAATTACGACATGACCGTAGCCCGCTACCTGACATCGGGAGGCGATGTCTGGCTCAACACCCCCCGCAGGCCCATGGAGGCGTCGGGCACCAGCGGCATGAAGGCCGCCATGAACGGCGTGCTCAACTGCTCCATTCTGGACGGCTGGTGGGACGAGGCGTACAATCCGGAACTTGGCTGGGCCATAGGGCAAGGTGAAGAATACCACGACGATCAGCTTCAGGATGATATTGAAAGCAAGGCCCTTTACGATCTTCTGGAAAGGGACATCGTGCCCCTGTTCTACCAGCGCGGCAGGGACGGGCTTCCCCGCGAGTGGATAAAGAGGATGAAAGCCTGCATGAATACCATAGGCCAGTCCATGTCCAGCCACCGCATGCTTATGGATTATTCCAACAACTTTTACTTTCCGGCCCTTAAAAATTACCGCCGTATTGTCAAGGATGATTACGCCGAATCCAAATCGCTTGCGGCATATTTCACCAAACTGCGCCAGGGCTGGGACGGGCTGCGGATCAACAAGATTGAGTCCAACGCCAGGCCGGTCATGCAGCGGGGCGATTCCCTTACCGTTACCGCCTACATCGATCTTGGGCCCCTGAGTCCGGAAGAAGTTCTGGTTGAACTGTACCACGGTTCGGTATCCAATCAGTCCAGCGACATCAAAAACGCCCGCCGGGTTGAGATGAAGTGGGCCGGTACCGAAGGAAACATGAACCTTTACCAGATCAGGATAGAAACCTCCGATACGGGTTTTCAGGGACATACGGTGCGCATACTGCCCAAACACGCGGCGCTGGTACATCCCTACCGGTCCGGTTTCATTAAGTGGGCCTAGTTCCTTTAATGCGGCAGGAATCCCGCTTCCGGCACCTCGACTTGGTAACGGCCCTTTTTGTGGCCGTTCTCCTGGTCAGTAACGTCGCCTCTTCGGCAAAAATTGTCGATTTGGGGTTTTCCCTCTTCACGGTCCGCATGGCCTTTGACGGGGGCACCCTCTTTTTTCCCCTGTCCTATGTTTTTGGGGATATATTGACCGAAGTGTACGGTTTCCGGGCATCACGCAGGGTCATCTGGACCGGTTTCGTCTGCCTGGCCCTTTCATCCCTGCTTTTCTTTCTGCTCCGTCTTCTTCCCGGGGAAGCCGAATGGGAAACATACGCCGGAAGCGCCGCCTACAACGCCATTCTTGGCGGCATGAGCTCGGGCGGCATTGCGCTGGCAAGCCTCCTTGGCTACTGGGCGGGGGAATTTACCAATTCGGCCTCTCTTTCCCGCATGAAGGTCGCCATGAAGGGCAAATTCCTCTGGATAAGGACCATAGGCTCCACCCTGGCCGGAGAACTCGTCGATAGCCTGATCTTCGTCTTTGTGGCCTCGGCCGCCGGGGTTTTTCCCTGGCAGAGTTTCGCGAGCCTTGTCCTTACGAACTACCTTCTTAAATGCGGCGTTGAGGCGCTTATGACCCCGGCCACCTACGGCGCCGTATACGCCCTTAAAAAGGCCGAAGGGACGGATGTATACGACAGGGGAATAAAGCTCAATCCCTTCGGCCTCGCCCGTTAAGCCCTTTTTAGAAGCGCTTTGTAGACTAATTCCCCATTTTGTGGTATATTGTAACGTAATGAGCAAAGCGAAGAGCTTTCAGGTCGAGCAAAAGGTCGTTTACCCAAGCCAGGGCGTAGGGATCATCAAGGCCATTGAAGAAAAGGAATTCAAGAAAGAGAAAATTCCTTATTATGTCATTTATCTGGAAGTCTCCGACATGACCATCATGGTGCCGATAGACAAGGCCAGGCAGCTTGGCATACGGGCCATTGTTCCCAGGGACGAGGCGCAGAGGGCGCTGGAACTCATAAGCGAGGATTACGAGCCCATACCTTCCGACTGGAAGCTCCGCTACCAGATGAATCTTGATCTGCTTAAAAAAGGCAGCGTCGCCGATATTGCCGCCATAGTCCGTTCGCTCTATCACCGGAGCAAGGTAAAGGAGCTTCCCATACTTGAGCGGAAACTCTACGATTCGGCGCTGAAACTTCTTGAGGATGAAGTTTCCTATTCCCTCCGCAAACCCCGGGAAGAAGTTGAAAACATGATCTTTGCCCGCCTTGAGGCCGAATAGGGGTTTTGCCGCTTACAAGAATTCGACGGCGGTGTTGAGGGGGCGGCTACGGCGTCATTTTTGCGGCATCCTGACTTTTTTGGGAAAGATATTCCTCCCGGAGTTCCCGTAATTTTTTTTGGAGAGGTTCCCGCAGTTCTGCCAATGCTCCTGCAGCGCGTGATCCCGCGCTTAACTTTGCGGCTTTTGGATGGTATTTTTGCCAAATTTCATACGGGGCCGGCAGTTTTTCACCGTTTGCTTTTGTACGAATTATTTCTTCCGAAGCAAAAGCAAGAGGCCCGCCGGATTCAATCAATTCAGTTAACTTATCAACAGTCAATTTATCAACATATCTGAGGGCGAACAATTCTTTGAGACATTCCCTGATTTTTGGGTTTTTGTGCTTTTCGTCTATAACAGCCTCAGCAGTCTGTAGTATAAACCGGGCATTTTCGGCAAACCGTTTATCAAGCCTCAAAGATGACGAATAGTCCGGGGATTCAATTGTGTCAAACACATCTTCTTCTTCACCATCATCGATTAATGTGTTCTTCGCCTCGCTCCTGCGGCGGTCTATTTCAAAATACTCCGCGACCGTTTCCAAGGGAATGTTACAAGTACCGGAGATGAATTGTATTTTTCTATTTTCGGACATTATCTGGTTTTCGGATTCTTCCTTGTATTCTATCAATTTTTTGAATTTGCGGATTTTCCCTTCACGATCTTTACTCAAATCAGCTTCTTCTCTGTAATAGCTTGTTGTATTCTCATTTCTTATTACCGTTTTCAGGACGGCAAAAAACCCTGGTCCCTTGTAGGGCCCGTTCGCGCAGGATTTTACCGCGTAATATATCTCCACACCCATATCCTCACGCTGTACTTCATTTTTTCTTGTTTTTTTACCTGGTTCTATTACCCGTATTTTTTTAGCAACAGGAATGACGATCAATAAATCTTTGTACCACTGCCAGACGGCACGCATCAATTGTACCCAAACCTTCTGCCGTTCGCTTTCCATTGAGTCGCCGCCGCTTGAACGGTATCTTGAAAGGAGTTCCAGTATTTTTTGCTCTATCTGTTCTTTCTGTTCTTTGGATTTATCCGTCAATTCC
>JAISEB010000041.1 GCA_031264395.1 Treponema sp.
CTGACGCGGAAACAGCCGCCGCTTCCGGGCGTTCCGGACGGTTTCCTCTTCGTGTTTCTCGCGTGGCTTCTAACCAGCTTCTTCGGGGCCCTCCCCTACCGGCTTTCGGGCGCAGTCTCTTTCTGCGACGCGTTTTTTGAAAGCGCGTGCGGCTTTTCCACGACGGGGGCAACCACCATCGCCGGTGTTGAGGCGCTTCCCCGTTCCCTCCTCCTCTGGCGCAGCCTTACCTGCTGGCTGGGGGGCATGGGAATAGTGCTCCTTGCAGTGGCGCTCATGCCCGCGCCGGGCATAGGGGGCTTCCGGCTTTTGAAGGCTGAAACGCCGTGGGGCGAAAAGAGCGGCGCGGCCCCGCGCATGCGCGCCGCGGTAAAACTCGTCTGTTCCCTGTACTGCGGCCTTACCGCCGTTCTTGTCCTTTTATACCGCGCCGGAGGCATGAGCTGGTTTGACGCCGTATGTCACGGCCTTGCCGTTATTTCGTCGGGAGGCGCAAGCACGAGGAACGGCGGCATCGCCTCGTACCACTCGCTCTTTATAGAAGTGATCACCGTGATCTTCATGCTCCTCGCGGGGATAAATTTCAACCTTTACTGCGGGCTGTTCAGGGGAAAGTGGAAAGATCTCCTTGTCAATACCGAATGCCGCGCGTACCTTCTTGTTTTTGTGCTGGCCGCGGGCGCTCTTTCCCTGAGCCTGGTCCCGGTGTACGGCGGGGACGCGCTGCGCTACGGATCTTTTCAGGCGGCGTCGGTTCTTTCCACAACAGGATACGCCATTGCCGATTATGACAACTGGCCCGAATTTTCCCGGGCAGTTATCTTCTGCCTTATGCTCACGGGGGGATGTTCCCTCTCCACGGCGGGCGGCATAAAGATAATACGCCACGTGATTCTCTTCAAACAGGCGGGAAACGAACTGCGGCGGCTCGTTTATTCCGGGGGAATTTTCAGCGTGCGGCTTAACCGGAAAGTAGGCCGCAGGGACATAGTCTACGGGACGGCCGCTTTTGTGTTTCTGTACTTCCTTGTGGTTGCCATTACGGGCCTTGTTGCCGCGGCTTCGGGCACGGACGTTTTTTCCGCGTTCAGCGCGGCCCTTGCCGTTACCGGAAACACGGGAACAGGCTTCGGAAAAGCCGGCCCTTCCGGTAATTACGGGGCCTTTCCCGATCATGTCAAATGGCTTTTTTCCTTTGTGACAATAGCCGGGCGGCTGGAACTGTGGACGGTGTTCATCCTCTTTACCCCCGAATACTGGCGGCGGTGAGGGGCCCCGAAAAACCCCGCAAAAGATCCTTGCCGTCGGCTTTCATTTTGGGTATCTTGGTAGAAAGGGCGCTGTACGCGCCTTTCCGCATCATTTCAGCATATATATCATAAAGGAGCGCGCCGCCATGGCACAACACCAGTTTCAGACGGAAGTGAACCAGCTTCTGCACCTTATTATCCATTCGCTCTATTCCAACCGGGAGATCTTTCTCCGCGAGCTTGTCTCAAACGCTTCGGACGCGCTTGACAGGCTCAAATACCTTACCGTGGCGGACGACGCCTACAAATCCATCAGCTTTGATCCCCGCATCGACATTTCCTTTAACAAGGATCAAAAAATCCTCACCGTTGCCGACAACGGCATAGGCATGAACGAACAGGATCTTGTGGATTCCCTTGGAACCATTGCCCGCTCGGGCACCAGGGCCTTTATGGAAAAACTCGGCGCCGACGCGAAGAAGGATTCCAATCTTATCGGGCAGTTCGGCGTCGGTTTTTATTCGGCCTTCATGGTCGCGGACAAGATCGAGGTTTGCAGCCGCAGGGCGGGCGAAGAGGCGGCGTGGAAATGGCAGGCCGACATGGGCGCCGCAAGCGAGGGAAAGGAAAGTTACAGCATAGAAAGCGCCGCGCGGGAAAACCAGGGAACCACGGTGACGCTTCACCTTACCGAAGAAGGGCTTGAATACGCGAACCGCTGGTCCATAGAAGACATCATTAAACGTTACAGCAATCATGTCGCCTTTCCCATTTATCTTACCTATGAAGAAAAGGAATGGGACGACAAGGGAAAGGAGAAGGGCAGCAAAACAAAGACGGACCGGATCAATTCAGGCACCGCGCTCTGGAGGCGGCCCAGGGCGGAAATCAGCGAAGACGACTACAGGGAATTTTACAAAAACCTCGGGGGGCAGTTCGGGCAGGACAGCGAAGATCCCCTCTTCCATGTACACACCAGAGCCGAAGGAACAATAGAATACATCACCCTCTTTTATGTTCCCAAAAAAGCGCCCTTCGACATGTACCACGCCGATTACAAAAGCGGGGTCAAGCTCTATGTCAAGCGGATCTTCATTACCGACGACGACAAGGAACTTCTTCCCACATGGCTGCGCTTTGTCCGCGGCGTCATTGATTCAGAAGACCTTCCCCTTAACGTAAGCCGGGAAATACTTCAGCAGAACAAGATCCTCCTTAACATAAGGAACGCCTCTGTAAAAAAACTGCTTGCCGAATTCACGTCGCTTGCGGACACCGCGGTTTCGGGCGGGGATGAAGCAAAGGAAAAATGGGAAACCTTTATAAGCCAGTACAACCGCCCGCTTAAAGAGGGGCTCTACCAGGACTTTGCCAACAGGGAAGCGATTGGGGAACTGGTGCGCTTCAAGAGCACCGCCGTGGAAGGCAGGACCGGTTTTGCCGGTTATGTTTCCCGCATGAAAAGCGATCAGAAGTACATCTACTATATTACAGGCGGCGACGAAAAAACCCTCCGTTCTTCGCCGCTCCTTGAGGCGTACCGGGCCCGCGACATTGAAGTCCTTGTTATGGATGATGAAATAGACGACATCGTCATTCCTTCCCTTGGCCGCTACCGGAAACCGGGCGCGGACGGGGCGGACGCCGGAACGGAAAAAAAGACGGACGAAGCTTCCTTTGAATTCCGCGCGGTAAACCGCGCCGGCGCCGACGAGGAGCTGGGCGAAAAGCAAAACAAGGCGGCCGAAAAGGACGCGAAGCCTGTCATCGAAAAGATCAAGAAAGCCCTGGGAGACAGGGTCAAGGATGTAAGGCTCTCGCGCCGCCTGCACGATTCGCCTTCCTGCATCGTTGCCGACGAAAACGAGCCGACGCTTCAGATGGCGCAGATGCTCAGGGCAATGGGCCAGACCGAAATGCCCGACATCAAACCCATCCTTGAAATAAACGGGGAACACCCCATCACGGCCAAAGTAAGAGACGCCGAAGACGAAGAAACAATAGCCGACATTGCGGGGATACTCCTTGACCAGGCCCTTCTTGTGGAGGGAATAAAACTAAAGGACCCCGCCGGCTTCGTCAAGCGGCTCAACCGGCTGCTTGCGAAGTAGGCGGGGGCTACGGGGCCGTTAACTTTTAACGGCCCCGGAAGTCATGCCGGCAATGAAGTACCGCTGGGCGGCGAGGTAGAGCACCAGAATGGGAAAAGATCCCAGGATGCCCATGGCCATCATCTCGTTCCACTCATAGGCGTGCTGCCCCATAAGCTGCTGGATTCCAATAGGAACAGTCCGCATCTCCGTTGATTTTGTCAGGGTAAGGGCAAAGAGGAATTCATTCCACGAAAGCAGAAAGGTATATACGCCTGTCGCGACAATGCCGGGAACCGCGTTCGGCACAAGTACGCGCCAGAGGGCGAAAAACGACGAACCGCCGTCAACCATTACGGCCTCGTCCAGTTCTTTGGGCATCGTGTTAAAATACCCTGTCATCATCAGAATGGCATACGGCAGGGTAAAAACCATGTACGTCAGAATCAACGCGAAATAGGTGTCGTACAGGCGCAGCATTACCACTATGCCAAAATAGGGAATCAGGAGGGTTATGGGCGGGACGGTCTGGGTTGCGATAATAAGCAAATTCAATATCCTCTTGAACCTGAATTTATAGCGGCTGAATCCGAATCCCGACAGAATCGCTATAAACAGCGTCAGCGCCGTTACCGAAACGGCGACAAGATAACTGTTCAAGAAAAACCTGAGCTTGAACGGGCTCAAGAAAATGGATATATACGGCTTGAGCGTAAATACCTTTGGCAAAAGGCGCGGCGGCAGCGAAAAGATTTCGGTGTTTGATTTTAACGAAACGAAAAACATCCAGAGCACCGGGAAAAAGGCGTACAAAAGGCCCGCGATCAAAAGAAAATAAACAATGAAAACCGTAAAATGCCTGTATTTGATTACCATGATTCAGTCCCTTATTTTTTGATTTCTGACATAGAAAAACGCGATGGCCATTGATATGACAAGAACGATGACGGCGCTCGCGGAAGCAAGGGAAAACTGGTATCTTGTAAAAGCAAGTTTGTAGGTATAGGTCCCCAGCACCTCCGTCGCGTGGATAGGGCCGCCGCCTGTGGTCATCCAGACAAGGGCAAAAACCTGCATGGTCCAGATAAAATCAAGCAGGGAAATGCTGATGATAATAGGCGAAAGCTGGGGCACCGTAATGAAAAGAAATTTCCGCACGTCGTTTGCCCCGTCAATGGTCGCCGCTTCATACAGATCTTCCGGGATTCCCTGCAGGCCGGCAAGGAGGCTGACCATATAGAAAGGGTATCCGGCCCAGATATTGACAAATGTCACCGCGTGCAGCGCCGTCCGCGTGGAAGCGAACCATTCGACATTGCCCCTTAAAATCCTTAAAACATCCAGAATATAATTGATTACGCCGTTCGGGTTAAGGAGAAGCCTCCAGATTATCGCGATAATCGTCGCGGTAAAAACCCAGGGCATTATGTAAAACACCCTGAAAAGGCTACGCAGCCCGGGCAGCACCGCCTTTGAATTGAGCAGCATGGCGAAAAGCATCCCTATGACCAGATGAAAAAGCACGCTCATCACCGTAAAATAAAGCGTGTTCCCCAGGGCCGTTATAAATGTTTCGTCCTGCAGAATCGCGATGTAATTGGCAATTCCCGAAAAAACGGGATTCCTGTTCATTATGACATTGTCAAACAGGGAATACTGAATCACCATGACAATCGGAACCAGCATCAACAGTGTCAAAAGCAGTATCACAGGAAGCTGATACACATACGGAACCAGTCCGTTTTTAAGCTGTTCGGAATATTTTTTTGTTTTCTGTTTTTCCATACCCACTATACATTTCCCGCGTTAAAGACGCGTCAGGCGGTGTCTCCATCCGCATTTTTTATATAGAAGCCCTGCAGCCAATCCCGCCGCGGCCTTCGCGCCGGGCCGGCTACGGGGCCCCTGAAATTCAAGACGGCTGTCCCAAACGAAGTTTCGGGACAGCCCCATTCATCAGAAAACCGCTTCCCACTTCTGCTGTGCCCTGGCGGCCGCCTGCTCCGGCGTCTGTTTGCCGTCAAGCATCAGCTGTATTTCCTCGTCAAATATACGCATAAGCTCTTCGGCGACAGGAAGCCCGGTAAACTCATTGGCGAGATAACCGGACTTGAATATCTCAAATGCCTTTGCGAAAAGGGGATCGGATTCAACAAAGTCGGGTTTGGCGTTCACGTTTCCAGGAAAGGCATTGGCTATGGAAACCAGCCTGCCGTTTACATCGGGGCTCATAAGGTAGGAAACAAGTTTCCAGGCTTCTTCCTTGTGCCTGCTGGTTTCACTTATCCCTATACCCCACGCGGCATAGGGCAGCCCGCGCCGGCCGCTGTACCCGTCCGCCGAAGGAAGGGCGGTTATGGTGAAATTAAGATCCTTGTTC
Source organism: Treponema sp. (assembly GCA_031264395.1). Taxonomy (GTDB): domain Bacteria; phylum Spirochaetota; class Spirochaetia; order Treponematales; family Breznakiellaceae; genus JAIROE01. The sequence continues at coordinate 5,721 of JAISEB010000041.1, forward strand.
CTTTCGCGGATCATGTTGATGTGGGCCAGCGAAGAAATCATCATGCCTATTCTGCCGTTTACAAATTCTTCGACTTTATCCTGCTCCTGTTTGGCAAAGGATCCGGGGGAAATGAGACTTTCCTTATACAGGGATTCGACAAAACGAAGGGCGGAAACGACATCGGCGTTGGTCAGATCGGGCCGGCCGTTCTTCAGCATGCTTTTTCCCGAAGCCCACACCCATGACATGATGTCATTCTGAACGCCGTTCGGCGACTGAAGGGAAAGGGGCAGCACCCAGCCGTACCGGTTCTGCTGGGCATTGGTAAGCCTGCGGGCCGCCTGCAGGAATTCGCTCCTGTTTCCTGGAGGATTGGCAATACCGGCTCCCCGGAAAAGATCCATGTTGATAAACACGGGATACACAAAGGAAGCCACCGGGAACATGTAGCTCTTTCCGTCCAGCTTTATAATTGCCGCAATCTGGTTCGGGTCAAAGCCGCTTGAGGCCATAAGGCCGTCCATGGCGGTAATGGCCCCCTGTTTTGCCAGATCGTTTACCCAGGCACCGTCAAGACCGACAACATCGCTTAAGGTTTTAGTCGCGGCTCCCGTAACAATCTGATCCCGGGTATTTGAATACGGACCGCTTATCAGCTTGACCTTGATGCCGGGATTTTTGGCCTCAAAATCATCCATAATCGCCCTGAATGAACCGGCAGGCAGTTCCGGTTCCCACCACTGAATAAATTCGATGGTCACGCCGCCGCCGGCCCCCTCGGTTTTTCCCGTAGCCCACAGGGACGGCACAATCAAAAATACCGTCAGCGCCAGAACAAGGATTTTTCTCATACACTTCCTCCAAATAATAAAAATAATAGCCGGTTCCAAAATCCGATATTTGGAACCGCTTCTATAGGACAGGAAAAGACAATCTGTCTTGCTCCATAATGTACCAGTATAGACCCAAATTTCCGCGATGTCAAGAAAAAAATCAAACGAACACATAATGATTTCTTTTGTGTTCACTATTGACGGCGGTCCAAATGCTGATTATAATGATAAATATATGGGTAAAGAGATCGTGCTTGGCCTGGGCGACAACATTGACTATGAAATCCGCTGGGATTCTTCTATAATGGAACAGCTGGTCCGGGAACACGGAATCTGTGCCGGGGAACTTTCAACCGGAAAGGAAATCAAAACCCTGCGGGATCTTCTGGCCTCAATACTCGGATTCATGGAGAAAAACTCGGGCGGAGAGCGTTTTGTGCACAACGCGGAAATAATAGAGGCTTTTTCGGGCCGCTTTGAAAAGAAGATCACCCTTGGGGGAACCGCGGTACGGGCCGCCATTGCCATGAAAAAACTCGGGTACGGTTCGGCGGCGCATCTTGTCACCATGAACGAGCATGTAAAGCGGCTGCTTCCCGAAGACTGCGAACGGCTCTGCAGCAACACCGTGGAAAGCTCCTACCCTCACCTCATCGTCCAATTCCGCGCCGGAGACGCCGTTCACGCGAATGACATTCATATTGAAACAAACCGGGCAAACAGGATCATCTATACCAACGATCCCGACAATGCGCGGATGCGCCTTCATCCCGGGCTGAGATCCCTCCTTGCGGGCGCGAAGGTATTCCTCATTTCCGGGTTTAACGCCATGAACGATCCCGGCCTTCTTAGGGAGAGGCTGGCCGAACTGCGGGAAGTTCTGAAAACCATTCCGGAAGACACGGCCGTGTTCTTTGAGGACGGGTGTTATCATGTCCCGGAATTAAGCGGCGTTGTACGGGAATACCTTCTGCCGTACATCGGCATATACAGCCTCAACGAAGATGAATTTGAAGGATATGCGGGGCGGTCCGTTTCATGGACCGATGCCGGGGCCGTCATCCGCGCCCTTGAAGATTTGTACAAAATTATTCCCGCCCCCGTTTTTGTCGTACACACCAGACACTGGGCCCTGGCCTGCGGGGAAAATCCGGGAAAATACAAAAAAGCGCTGCTCGGCGGCGTAACCATGGCCACGTCGCGTTTCCGTTTCGGCGACGACTTTACCAGGGAAGACTACGCGGGAACAGGCGGACTGCCGCCTGAAGAGGAAGGGAAGGTATTTGCGGCGGAAATCGAGGAGGCGGCGGGAGGAAAGATATGCTGCGTTCCTTCTTTTCAGGTTTCCGAAAAGAACGTAACTACCATAGGACTGGGAGATACCTTTGTCGGAGGATTTTTACCGGCATTAGTATAAAAACCATAAATGCGGGTTTTGCAGGCCCGCAGGGCGGGAAACCGGAAAAAAGCCGGGGCCCCGTGATATTTTTGCAAGAGGAGTTTATTGATGAGCATTGTTACAAACAAACTGCTGCTGGACAACGCGAAGGCGGGGCGCTATGCGGTTGCCGCTTTTAACACAAATAACCTTGAGTACACCCAGGCGATTCTGTCCGCCGCGTCGCAGCTGCGCGCCCCGGTAATCGTCAGCGCGGCAAAAAGCGAGGTTGACTACATGGGAGGACACGTCTTTGTGGCCATGGTGCGCGCAATCGCGGAAGATTTACCCATACCCGTGGCAATACATCTGGATCACGGGCCGGATTACGAAGAAGCGGTGCGCTGCCTTAATTACGGGTTTACTTCCATTATGTACGACGGTTCCGCCCATTCCCTTGATACAAACATTTCCATTACCAAGGAGGTCGTAAGGGCGGCCCGCGCCTGCGGCGTACCGGTGGAAGGCGAAGTTGGCGTTATCGGCCAGGCCGCCGACGGGCCCGAAGGGAAAAAGAACGACATGACGGGAATTGCCGATCCTCTTGAGTGCGAACGGTTTGTAAAGGAAACAGGAATAGACTTTCTTGCCGCGGCCATAGGCAATGCCCACGGGATCTACAAGAAGAAACCTGAATTGCGTTTTGATGTTCTTGAGGAAATCGAGAAAAGAACGAGGGTCCCCCTTGTTCTTCACGGCGGAACAGGCATTCCCGAAGAAGACATCCGCAGGGCCATTACCATGGGGGTGTCCAAGATAAATTTCAGCACCGTTATGCGGAAGGGCTGCATCGAAACCCTGACGGACACCCTTGTCAAAAACCCCGGAGACTGGGATCTGATGAAGCAGCTTTCGCCCGCAAAGGAAAAGATGATCGAAATAGCCAGGCAGCACATCATCATGTGCATGAGCGACAACAAGGCCCGGCTTTTTGAATAACATCGTGAAAAACAAGGATTTTACGGAAGAACGGCGCCGTAAAATTGTAGAGTACGTCAACACAAAAAACCGGGCCAGCGTGGAAGAGTTGTCCCGGCATTTTGACGTTACAACAACTACGATACGGCGCGATTTAATCGCGCTTGAAAAAGAAAGCCTTGTCTACCGGGCGCACGGCGGAGCGGTGAAGAGGGAACCGAATTCGATCTGGCAGATGAGTTCGATAAATTCCAGGCTGTCCCAGCATGAGGAAGAAAAAAACAGGATTGCCCAGTATGTGGCCCAGATCATCCATAACGGCGAAAGCATAATGATTGACGGGGGCAGCACTACCACAAAAATCGCGCAGGAACTCCGGGGGAAAAAAAACCTTCTTATCGTAACCAACGCCCTTACCATAGGAGAAATGCTTGTCGAGCCGGGCAGCAACAAGGTAATACTGTCCGGGGGAGAGCTGCTCAAGGAAACCAACGCCCTTGTCGGCAACGCGGCGGAACATTCCCTTGCCGCCTACAGGACCGACATCTCGATTACCGGCGTTTCCGGGCTCATTCCCGCCGAAGGCTGTTTTTCCGCCATTCCCCAGGAAGCTGAAATAAAAAACATAATGATGCAGAATTCCAGGAAAAGAATCATCGTAACGGACAGTTCCAAAATAGGCGTACACGCGCTTTTTCTCTTCTGCGCCGCTACCGCCATCGACATTCTTGTAACCGATAAAAACATTAAAAAGAACGACCTTCTGATTCTTGAAAAAAGAGGCATGGAAGTCGTCACGGTCTAGGGAAGCTCTGGAAACTGAAGTTTTTAGAGGCCCCCTTTAGGTTCCCGGAACTTCCTTTCAGGTCCCGCGCGCGGGCAGCCGCTGCGCCCGCATGGCGTTGAAGACCGCGATAAGGGCGACGCCGACATCGCCGAAAACCGCGGACCACATGGTGGCAATACCAAGCGCGCCAAGAACGAGGATCACGGCTTTAACTCCCAGCGCGAAAATGATGTTCTGCCACACTATGCCGTGCGTTCTCTTTGCGACGCGGAGCGCGGCGGCGATCTTTGAAGGCTCGTCGGTCATGAGCACTATGTCCGCGGCTTCTATGGCGGCGTCCGACCCCGCGCCCATGGCAATGCCTATGTCGCTGCGGGCCAGGGCAGGGGCGTCGTTGATGCCGTCGCCGGCAAAAATGAGCTTCTTCCCGTGTTCTTCGGCCTCGAGCCTTTCAAGCCATTCCACTTTTTGATGCGGAAGAAGTTCCGAATATACTTCGTCAAGGCCAAGCTCCCTGCCTATCCTTTCACCCTCTACCCTGTTGTCGCCTGTCAGCATGACGATGCGCTTTATTCCCGCCGCGCGGAGGCCCGCAACCGCCGCCTTCGAGCCCGGTTTGGGTTCATCGGAAACGGCAATATACCCGGCGTATGTTCCGTCAACGGCGATGTGAACAAGCGTGCCGCCTTTAGGGCCCTCTAACGCTTTCAGCGTTTCCGCGTCTATTCCCGCCTCCTCCATGAGCCGGGCGTTTCCCGCGAAAACCACCCTGCCTGAAACCTCGGCCCTGATCCCCTTTCCCGCCGTTTCCCGGCAGGAACGTATTCCGTCCGTTTTTTCCCCGTACGCGTCTACAATTGAACGCGCTATGGGATGGGTCGAATTGCTTTCGGCGGCGGCGGCCACAGAAAGGAGATCTTCATCTTTCCACCCTTCCCGGGGAACAACGGCGGATACGGTAAAGACGCCCCTTGTAAGCGTTCCGGTTTTGTCAAAAACAACCGTGTCGGCCCGGGTCAGCGCCTCAAGATAATTTCCCCCTTTTACAAGGATACCCTGGCGCGACGCGCCGCCTATTCCGCCGAAGAAACTCAGGGGAACGGAAATGACAAGGGCGCAGGGACAGGACACGACAAGGAAAACCAGCGCCCGGTGGAGCCAGTCGGCAAAGAGCGCGTCCGGAAGAAGAAGGGGCGGCAGAACGGCAAGCAGCGCCGCGGCGGCAACCACCGCCGGCGTGTAGTACCGCGCAAATGTGGTGATGAAATTTTCCACCGGCGCTTTTCGCAGTCCGGCGTTTTCAACCAGCGCGAGTATTTTGGAAACGGTAGATTCGCCGAATTCCCTGGTGACCCGTATTTCCAGAAGAGCCGACATGTTGATAGCGCCGGAAAGGACTTCGCCACCGGGCTCCGCCTCACGGGGAAGGGATTCTCCTGTCAGCGCGGATGTATCCAGCGCGGAGCAGCCGCTTGTAACAACGCCGTCAAGGGGTATTCTTTCGCCGGGCCTTACCACAATAAGGTCGCCGGGCCTTACCGTTTCGGGGCTTACCTTCCGCAGCCCGTCTCCTTCCCTGAGATTGGCGAACTCGGGACGTATGTCCATGAGGGCGGTAATGGAAGAACGGGACCTGTTTACCGCGAGACGCTGAAAGGCCTCCCCCGTCTGGTAGAAGAGCATTACCGCGACGCCTTCAGGATATTCGCCTATGGCAAAGGCCCCAAGGGAAGCGGCGGCCATGAGAAAATTCTCGTCAAATACGCGGCCGCGCAAAATGTTTTTAAGGGCATGCAGCAGAACGTCCCCGCCGGCAAAGAGGTAAGAGGCGGCAAAGACGGCGAAACGCCAGGGCGGGGGAAAATCAAACACAAGGCCCGCGATAAAAAGAGCCGCGCCCGTTCCCATGGCCGCCAAAAAAAACACCCGTTCCGGCACGGGACGGCGCTTCAATTTCGCGCCTGTGCCCCCCTTGTCCCCCGGAACCATGATCACATTACGCTCTATGCCCCTTATTACTTTGGCCGCTCCCTTTTTTATCCGTCCTGAATTGGCGTTTTCCTTTACCGTTATGACAAGTTTCCTCGCGGAAAAATTCACCGCGGCGTCATCAACGCCGTCCAGTTTCCGTATTCCCTGTTCTATGCCCGCCGCGCATGCCGGGCAGCAGAGCCCTTCCAAAGCAAACCGCATTTCCATTTCAGTTCTCCGCGTTCATTCCGAAAGATGAAACAATTGAACAATTGTCAACCTGTTCAACTGTTTGTCCAAAAAAAATCACCGGACGGCGCCGGGGGAACGGGCCCCCGAAAAAACGCGCGCGAAGGAGACGGGGAAACGTTCCCCGATACAGCCTTTCATCAGCCTTCGCACACATGAACCAGCCCCTGATTGAAAATCATTCCAACATGATCATCGTCCAGCGAATAATACACCACTTTGCCGTCCCGCCTGTATTTGACCAGCTTTGTCTGCCTCAGCGCCCGCAGCTGATGGGAAATCGCCGACTTGGTCATTCCCAGGAGCGAGGCGATGTCGCAGACGCACATCTCCGAATGCAGGAGGGCGCTGATGATCTTTACCCGCGTTGAATCCCCGAATACCTTGAAGAGATCGGCCACATCAAGGAGGGATTCTTCGTCCGGCATGTTTTTCCTTACCATGGCGACCACGTCTTCGTGAATAACATTGCAGTCGCAGCGCTCGGCGTCCAGCGTGATACGCCCGGTAAAAGCCTTTCTTAAACCCGTTTTCGTCCGGTTTGGCGCCATAATCCTCTCCCTTGTTAAACAGTTGAATGTCCTCTCAACTGTTAATATACCGTCTTTCGGAGGTGCTGTCAACTGATTTTTGAAAAATTTTTTCCACCCGGTAATTTTGAATTCAAAACAACCGCGGACGATACGGACGACACGGACAAAATATAAAAGGAAGATTTACCGCAAGGTCGAAAAAGTCGAAAAAGTAAAAGAAGGAAGGGGAAAAGGTGTCAAAGGCGCCAAATTTCCAGGGGAGAATAGCTAAAGAGGCTCGGGTTTTGAGTAATTTGAATGAATGAAAACTTCTGAGGCTTATGCGGCTTCGCGGTAATGCCTTGCGCTCTGCGCCGGTAAGGGGTATTGTAGAAGTGTTCCGCCCTCGGGCGGGGCATAAAACCGCCGAGTGCGCGCAACGCGCAAAAGGAGGCGTGATGATGAACATGCTTTCAGGTACATTGGTTATTCATGTTAAAACCAATACCTTACCCCCTCCCCTCCGTCATCCGTTAAGCAGCTTTCTTCTTTTACTGATTAGCGCCATAGCCTTCTTTACCGCCTGTTCCGACAGCGGCGGCCCCGGCACGAATATCGGCCCCGGCTTCACCCCTGGACCCGGCCCCCAATACGGCTGGGTGGTAAGTACCATCGCGGGGAGCGGTCCCACCGGAATGACAAACGGCGGTTATGCGGACGGAGATGCGCTAACCGCCGCCCGTTTTAACATACCCTCAGGAATAACCATTGACGCCGCCGGAAACCTCTATGTCGCCGATACCGTTAACCAGCGTATCCGCAAAATAGACCCGGACGGCAATGTTACCACCATCGCGGGCGATGGAACATTTGGCTATGCCGACGGAGCCGGGATCGCCGCCCACTTTTACGGTCCCCACGAAATAACCATCGATGCCGCCGGAAATCTCTATGTCACCGATTCCTATAACCAGCGTATCCGCAAAATAGACCCAAGCGGAAATGTTACCACTATCGCGGGGAGCGGCCCCACCGGAATGACAAACGGTGGCTATGCCGACGGAGACGCGCTGACCGTTGCCCGATTTTACAATCCCTACGGAATAACCATCGACGCCGCCGGAAACCTCTATGTCGTTGATAGCATTAACCACCGTATCCGCAAAATAGATCTAAACGGGAATGTTACCACCATCGCGGGCGATGGAACATTTGGCTATGCCGACGGAGACGCGCTGACCGTTGCCCGATTTGACAATCCCTACGGAATAACCATCGACGCCGCCGGAAACCTCTATGTCGTCGATGGCGGTAACGACCGTATACGCAAAATAGCCCCGGACGGCAATGTTACCACCATCGCGGGCGATGGAACATTTGGCTATGCCGACGGCGCCGGGATCGCCGCCCGCTTTTACGGTCCCTACGGAATAGCCATCGACGCCGCCGGAAACCTCTATGTCACCGACACCTATAACCACCGTATCCGCAAAATAGACCCAAGCGGAAATGTTACCACCATCGCGGGGAGCGGCGGTACCGGGAGCGGAAACGGTGGCCATGCCGATGGCGTCGGGACCACCGCCCGCTTTGACTTCCCCTGCGGAATAACCATCGACGCCGCCGGAAACCTCTATGTCGTCGACCAGAATAACCACCGTATCCGCAAGCTGTCGTATCAGCGGATCAATTAGGGAACGCAGGGGCGCCCGGCGCCGTTTTGGGGGGTAGCGGAAGCCCGGAGGGCTGGAGCGCAGGGGGGCGCGGCAACGATGCGGCTGTCTGCGGGCGGCGGTATGGAAACGCGCCCCCCTGTGCAATAAGTCCGAATTCAAAACAACCATGCTGGTCCGTGCCGTCCGCGGACAACATATACATTTTTATCTAAAAGTCCGTTCTGTCCGCGAGGTCTGTGGTTAAATTCTGACTTACTGATTTCCGCCCAAGGCATCGACGTTTATTTTTTTATCTGGTACATACCGTCAAATTAGCAGAATTTTGAAGAGATTTAACCACTGAGGACGCGGAGTTACACGGAGAAAACAGGAGAAAACCGAACGTATAGCCAAAACTCCGTGGAACTCCGTGAATCTCCGTGGTTATAATTCTTAAAACCCGGTAACCTTTCGAAGATTGAAAGCAAACGCCGATGCCCTGGGTCTGTAATTAATACCGGTTTTGTCCGTTCTGTCCGTGAGGGCGAACCGGAGGTTCGTTGTGGTTAAATTCTGACTTGCCTGTTTCCGCCGCCTGTTTCTGTACATTGCCGTCCGCCTGATATACACTGAAA
>JAISEB010000071.1 GCA_031264395.1 Treponema sp.
GAGATCGTAGTGTTCGTGCAGCACCTCGCTGGCCTCCGACCGCACCGCTTCGGTGTTCAGCTTGTCGTAATGGCCCTTGATGCTCTGGGACAAAACCTTGAGGGAATCGATGAGCGCCCGGGCCTCTTCACGGGCGTTGAGGACCATGAAGTGGCCGTTTTCTTTTATGGTTTCGCCGCAGAGGGAGGAATAGACATTGACCACGTGGCTTTCGTATTCGGTCTTGAGCCCTTCGTCAACCTTGACCAGGGATTCGAAAAAAGGCCGGCCCCAGGGGGTGATGTTGATGACCCTGGTAAAGTCCGCGAGGGTTTCCTCGCCGAGCCAGCCCGCGCCGATGAGCCGCCGCAGGAAACGGTTCGCCGCTTCCCGCTCGTCAAAGCGCCTTCCCCCCTGGGGGGATTCGCCTGAAACACCGGTTTCTTCGGCGGCGCCAAAAGCAAACTCCGGGGAACCGTCTTCCGCCTCCGTAGCCGGAGCAACCTTCCCCGAACTGTCCGGGGGCAATTCGGCGGCGCCGGATTCCCCGGCATCGTCGCTTTCTTCGGCCAGGGCATCCCGGTGGAGCGCAAGGTAGCCGGTGAACTCCCGGATTACCAACTCCCGCTCAAGGCCCCTGGTGTTTTCCTGAAAGAGCCGGTAGTACAGCACCAGGAGGGCCGCGTAATGCCGCCGGTTCACCCCGGCCAGGGGGGAGAAAAAATTTTCAGGCAGTATGGAAAAAACGCCTTGACCTCCCGGCATGGTTCAACGGTAGGGGAAGGGGGTTGCTTTGTCAAGGGGACAGCGGAAAAAGTTTGGTTATAAGCGGGCTATCTCATTTTTTTGACGGTGAACCGGTCAAAGGCTACCGCAAGGAGGATAAAAAGGCCAATAACTACTTGGTGGAAAAAGGTGTTGACGTTAAGGAGACTGAGGCCGTTACGGATAGTCGCCATAAGTATTGCGCCAAAGGCCGTGCCGATGATGTTGCCTTTGCCGCCGGACATACTGGTGCCGCCGATCACCGTTGCCGCAATGGCATCCATTTCGTAGGCATTGCCCGCCTCGGGGATGGCAGCCTCGCTGCGGGACGCCAGAATTATCCCCGCCAGGGCGCAAAAAACGCCGCTTAACATAAAGACCATGGTTTTGATCCGGTCCACGGGAATGCCAACCAGCCGCGCCGCATCTTCGTTACTGCCAATGGAAACCGTGTAGCGTCCAAATCGGGTCTTATAGAAAAGATAATAGCTTATCCCCAACATAACAATGGTGATGATAATAGGCGCCGGGAAAACGCCCACATAGCCCTGCCCGATAAACCGGAAGGCAGGAGCCCGCAGCCCGTACAGGGGAATGCCTTTGGTGTATACATAGATTATTCCCCGAAGTATGCTCATTGTCCCCAGGGTGGCAATGAAATACGGAATGCCCAGCTTGGTGACAATAAGACCGTTAATCGTCCCGATACATACGCCTATTAACAGTACTATTAATATCGCAAGATATACATTCATGCCGGAAAGGATAAACGCCGCCACGATCATGCTGCTAATGCCGACGATGGAACCCACCGAAAGGTCTATGCCGCCCATGGAAATCACAAAAGTCATGGCAAAGGCAACGATAGCTGTAAAAACCGCCTGGCGCAGGCCAATCATCACATTGGAAAGGGTCAGGAAATTCGGCGAAAGAATACTCAACACCGTAAACACAACGATATAAACAATGATAATGCCAATGCCGTTAATATTGAGAATTTTATTGATGTTGAATTCTTTGGCTGTCGTACTCATGACAGTGCTCCTTCATTTTTTACCGAATAATATTTTATTTTTTCCGTTGTCACCATGTCCGAATCTAGAACGGCTGAAATCTCCCCGTTGCGCATAACAAGAACCTTGTCGCAGATACTGGCGACTTCTTCCTCTTCCGAGGAAACAATCACCACGCCTTTTTTCTGCCGCAGATACTCGCCGATTGCCCTATATACCTCGGCTTTCGCGTTCACATCTATGCCCCGGGTCGGCTCTTCCAGCAGGAAAATATCGGCATCCGTCATGATCCAGCGGGAAAGCATAACTTTTTGCTGATTGCCGCCGCTGAGGTTGGTAATAAGGTCCCGGGGACCTTTGGTCCTGGTGTGGAGTCGTTCAATAAACTGATCTGTGTAAATCAATTCCTTCTTGTTGATAATGGTGTTACCCCTGGTCAGTTTTTCCAGCGCGGCGATCGTCGTGTTCCATGCCACATCCTGTAGCAGAAACAGGCCTTCGGTTTTCCGTTCGCCCGGGACAAACGCGATACGGCGTTTCATCGCATTCTTGACGTTTTTTATCATGCAGTTTTCACCGCGGATTTCGATTGCGCCGTCATCGTACGCGGCGCTGCCGAAAATCGAACGAATCACCTCGTTTTTTCCGCACCCCTCAAGACCGACAATGCCGATAACTTCCCCTTCATGCAGTTCAAAGGAAATGTTTTTAAAAATGCCGGCTTTTGAAAGAGCGGTAACTTTCATCAGGAGCCCGCCTATTTCCGCCTTTGGTTTTGGATACTGGGCCTTGAGGGATTTGCCGACCATATTCGAAATAATGGCGTCCATCGAGAACTGCGACACCGGCCCCTCCGCCACCATGTTTCCGTCACGGAGAATATGTACTGTGTCGCAGATCCGCAGTATTTCATCAAGATGATGGGAAATGAAAATAATGGAGCGCCCCTTGTCGCGCAGTGTTCTGATTACGGAGAATAATTGTTCCCGCTCGGGAGCTTCAAGCGCGGCGGTCGGCTCATCCATGATGATGATCTTTGCATCCGCATAAACAGTCCGCGCTATTTCCACCATTTGCTTTTGGGCAAGGGGAAGCCGGCGGAGGGCTACATCAATATTGATGGACATTTTTAGTTCATCTTGAAGAACTTTTTGCGCGGCTTCCCGCATTGTCTTTGCGTCAAGCGGGTTAAACAGGCCACCCCTGCCCTTCGCCTTTTCACGGTTCAGGAAGATATTCTGCACGGCGTTCAAATCGGGGATAAGGCTGAGTTCTTGATAGATCGTGCTGACGCCGAGTCTCTGGGCGGCGGCGGCGTCTTTTATATCCGCCTGCGCGCCGTCAATAGTTATGGTTCCCGCATCCTTAGGGTAGATGCCGCAGAGTATTTTAATCAACGTGGATTTTCCGGCGCCATTCTCTCCAATAAGCCCGAGCACTTGTCCGCGACGCAGGGTAAGGTCTACGCCCCGCAAAACGCTCACCGGACCGAAGGATTTGCAGATCCCCCGCATTTCAAGAACGATGTCATTCCCGCCGGTTTTTTGATCAGTCATAATAACCTTCATCTGATTTTATGAGGGTTTTGTAAAATTCAGCATCATGACTGTACCAAATTTGGGCATTGGTTTTACGCTGCAAATCGGCGATGCGCCTGACCGTATTGTAATAGCCGCGGGTATCCCAGGCAAGACCGGGGTAGCGGATTGGCGGCCCGAGATTCTCGGCGATGTTAATCGCGTCTGAAGGCAGGATGATGGTTCCGGTGTTCGGAAGATCGACCTGCAGACCCATCATGCCAAAGGTATGCCCCGGCCCGAAATTAAGAATACGGATACCCGGTAAAAGATCATACTCCGTCGTGTTGTCTTCAATCAAATTCCAATGGAGACCGGCGCGGAGCCAGGATTCGATATCCTTCATGATATAACCGCCGGCGGGCTGCCCGATAGCGTAAAGCTTCATGGTCTGCGCCAATTCGGTGTCGCTTACGTAAATTTCAGATTTGGTGAAATATTCAAGGCAACCCGCGTGATCCTCGTGGAGGTGAGACACGACCACATGGGCGATGTCATTGGGGGCATAGCCGAGACGCCGCAGAGCCCCAACCAGAGAGTCCTTTTCCCCGGCGATGTAGGGTGTGCGCTGGATGCTGGCTTCATCCCAGCGGCCGTTCATGGCGTCCGGGTTACAGCCCGTGTCAAACAGAACCAATCCGTCCGGATGTTCAATAAGAACCGCATACACCGGACTTTCTACCCAGTCGCTTGTTGTATGCGGTTTGTCTTTGGTTCCCAAATTCGGCATGGCAATCAGGTTTGCCCGGTCGCACATGAGCAAACCGTTTGCCAACACGAAAAGTTTCATAGGGCTATTTTAATCAATCGAAAATACTACGGTCAAGCTCTTTGAGGTTTGTTGCGTCGTAGACCGTTGAAGGACGATTGATCACTTTCTCAACAGTCTGGCCCTTAACGCAAAAATCGTTCACCGCGTTGATAATATCAAACCCGGTGCCTTTTTCACCCACGTCGATGGTCGCCTTCATTTCTCCCGCCTCAATTGCGTCTACGCCGTCCTTGGTGCAGCCAAAGCCGACAACATCAATCTTTCCAAGAAGGCCGCGCTCTCTGATTACGATAAGGCCGCCCAGCACCATTTCATCGTAGGGGCCGTAGATCAGGTTGATATCGGGATTCGAGACCAGAATGCTTTCTGTTACCCGCTGCCCGCCGGTACGGTTCCAGTCCGCTGTCTGCGAAGCGACGATCTGGATTCGGGGGCTGTTTTTGATTGCCTCCTTAAACCCGTCCATACGCATGGTGTTTACAATACCCGCATATCCTTCAAGAACGCCGATCTTGGTGTCCTTGTCGCCATAGTTGTCGGCCACCCATTTCCCGATGTCATAACCGGCCTTATACTGGTCATAGCCAATGCTGGAAACATAATAGATGTTTTCTTGGTCGATTTCCGTCATGTTGAAGAGAAACACGGGGATATTCGCCCTGGCCGCGTCCCTGAGGTAGGGAAGCATTGAGGCGTCGCTTTCGGTCGCCAGGGCTATGGCATCAACTTTCTGCTGGATCAGGCTTTCAAGGATATTTCCCTGCTCTTGGATCGTGCTGGTGTTGCTGGAAGGAGCCTGAACAATAAGCTCCATGTTGTCTCCAAGGCGGGCAATTTCTTCCTTGGCCCCATTGATCGTCATGGTGTAGGCGGTATTCATCGTTACCGGAACAAGAGCAACCCTCAGCTTGCGGTTTAACTGCCGGGGCTTAACCGCGTATGTATCCCCGCCCTGCTGACCGCCGCCGGCAAAAACCATGCCCATCACGAAGATCAGGTTCATAAGAACAAACAGCCATTTTTTTGTGTTTTTCATCCCAATTCCTCCTGCATATTAAAAATTGGACTTGTTCGATAACTTGAACCTCTGGTTCATGGTTGGTTATCTGCCAACCAAAGGTTAGCTTACAAGCCGTTTTAAGCGTAATTTGTTCAAAAACCGGGATTTTTGAACAAATCCATTAATATATTAATATATTAACATTGACAAAACACATTGTCAAGCGTTATTTTCAATATATGTTTGAAGTTTTATCCCGATACCAGGGCGAATTGGCAGTGGATTATGCATTACGGGTTCTGCGCTACAATATAATGACTTTACGTCTGGAGCCTGGACAGATTATTCGGGAAAACGAGATAACGGAACGCCTGGGCCTCAGCCGGACACCCCTGCGGGAAGCCCTTATCCAGCTTTCTTCCATATATCTCGTTGACATAGTTCCCCAAAGCAGAACGCATGTATCGCTCATTGATCCGGATGTGATTAAAGAAGGAATTTTTCTCCGGGCGCAGGTAGAGCCGGCGGTGGTGGAAAAGGCTTGCGCAATAATCACCGATACCGGCATCATGCAGCTTGAGGATATTCTTACCCTGCAACAGCGGCTGCTTGAGAGCAACCGGCTTGAAGAACTGCTGGTACAGGATAACGCTTTCCATAAAAAGCTCTACCAGATTTGCAGGGTGGAAAAGACTTTTCACGCCGTTGAGGGGATCTGCGGCCAGTATGATATTATTCGCGCCTTGAGTTTGTACCACTACACAACCAAAATGGCCGTCGAGGATCACTGGAACATTCTCAACGCAATAAAGGACAGAAACAAGGAAATGGCGCGGAAGCTTATGACCGAACACATTATTCGGCACAATGAGGAATATTTAATGATCGAAAAAAGCTTTCCCCGCTATTTTACGCGGCGTAAAAATGACCTTTAACCCCGGCCCCCGTGCCGGCCGGCAAAGAACCGGCGGACGCGGGGACCAACACGGGCGAGTTAATTCGTAAAGGACATCCTCATGCCGTTGGTGCGGAGGGATACCCAGTTCCCCTTGAGGGGCAGATCCTTCTGGTCAATATACAAAGCATAGTAAACGGACCCATCCTCGGTAGGATCGTAGATCCTGACTTCACCGCTGTCGCCGTCGGTAATAATTTTGAAATGAACCGGATTGGCAAGATTCTCGTCGGTCAGAAAATTGACGTACCTGTTCAAATCGTAGTTCTGCACAAGATCCATTCGGGAATTGGTCCGGCTGCGATAAAGCTGGGCGCTTAGTCCCTTCGAGATATCTTTGCTTAGCGGATTTTCATCGTAATTGAGCCAGAGCAGATAGGAGTTGCCCGCGCCCCAGGAAGCCCTGTTATACGCGACATCTTCAAAAATATGAAGGCCAAAACCACCGTGCCCGTCTTCGGCCCCGTTTTCGTAACGGGCGTCAAATTCGTATACCATGGCGCCGTTCTGGGAAGCCTGAATATTTACCTTTGCAAGCCTGGCTCCCGCGTCATTCTGATACAGGCGTTCACCGGTAAGAGCCCAGTTTCCCGAGGCAAAATGATACTCCGGCAGTTGAACCTGGGCAAACAGGGCAGCCGCCATGCCGAACAAAAACAGTACCAATACGACCCGTTTCATAAAACCTCCTAAATTCCGCCTTTCGGGCAGGATAACACCTAGCTGCGCGCCTGAATACTTACTGTTCCGCAAACAGGCGGCGGCTGCCGCTTTTCGGGCAAAGTCATTTTAGCATGTTTCTGAAAAAAGTGGGGATTATTTTTTTCTTTTTAACCATATTTTTGCCTGATTTTTACCTTGTTTCGGTCCCCATTGCCGCCGGATGCGGCGTGGGGTATATTAAAACAAGGAGCATACTATGGGAAATGCGGGACAAACACGGAAGCCGGTAAGGGGCCTCACCTTTGAAGATGTCTGGGCCATGTTTCAGGAGACAGACCGGAAACATCAGGAAACGGAACGGTTGATGCAGGAAACAGACCGGGAGCTAAAAGAAACGGGACGGTTGATGCGGGAATCATCGGAAAAGCTCAACCGGAAAATGGGCGAGTTGGGCAACAAACTCGGCTCCGTGGTCGAACACATGATCATCCCCGACATCGAGAAGAAATTCAACGAAATGGGCTATACTTTTGAGAATGTTTCAACCAATTTAAAAATGAAGGAT
>JAISEB010000159.1 GCA_031264395.1 Treponema sp.
CCTGGGGGAGGATGCCGGCCCCCGGAACGATGGAATAGTACAGATCGCTGACGATGCTGCCGTTTTGGTAGGGACGCTGTTTGCCACCGGTCAGACGCATGGTTTCCCGGGTAACCAGACCCGCCATGACCGGAAGGATCTCGCCGGAATCGATGTATTTTAGGAACGCCTCGGTAAAGGGACTGTTCCGCGTACCGTCCCCGTCCGCGGCGGTGGTTCCGGGGGCGGTGGAAAACATGATGAAGATGTCCTGGGGAGGATGCTCCACGGTAACGAAGCCCCGGGAAAGGCCGCGGCTTCCGCCGGGGAGGTTCTTGAAGGGGTTGTCCCGGCAGGCGTCGAGGATCACCAGGTTGAGCTTGTTCTTCGCCGTCTGTTCCAGGGAGAGGAGCAGGCGGCCCAGGGGATAGGAGCCGTAGATTATCCCCGCCTCGTCCTCGGCGTTTATGTCCACGGGCAGGAGGTAGTTTTCCCCCGAAACCTGAACCCCGTGCCCGGCGTACCAAAAAAAGCCCTCGTTGGACGGCGCGGCAGAAAGCCTGCGTACCCAGTCGCTAATCGCCCGGGCCATGACGCCGGAATCAATATTGAGGCGCAGATCCACCGCATAGCCGAGGGAAGAAAGTTTTTCCGCCATATCGGACGCGTCGTTGACGGTGTTCGGCAGATTATCCACATACCGATAATCGCCGTTGCCGATAACCAGGGCAAAACGCCCGGCGGACTGCGCGTTTCCCGCGTAAGCCGCGAAAACAAGAAACACACCGCACAGGAAAAACTTCCGCCTTTTCATGCTCCTATCTCCCCTTGGGAAATTTGGCGCCGGGCGCCGGGATTACTCCGCGTCTATCCTGATTGTGTAGGGCTCATCCGGTTCATCGTTAAGACATTCCACCTTCAAAAAGTAGGTTCCGGCCTGAAGACTTGCAGAGAGGCGGGAATCGTAGTTTTCACCACCGTCGTCGTCTTCGTTGATAAGATTAAGCTCCCTGTCGTACAACACAATGTAGGTATCAAGCCGGGTTGAATTTACCCCCCGGGCGCGGATTGTATAGCGTCCGGCCTGGTCTATTCTAAAGGTAACCCAATCAACATCGTTCCCGGTAGTAAAGGTATGCTGCTGGGGGGTCCCGACGCTTATTTCTTTGGCGGACTCGGCGCTGTTGTCATCCTCATATTCATCGGCGCCCATGGCTTCGCTTAACCATGCCTGAAAACCATACCTTCCCGTGGCGCTTCCGTAACCGTGGACCTTGGCGATGTAGCGTTCCCCCGAACGCACCTGATGACGGATGCGGGCGTTGCTGCCGGAACCGCCGTCGTCATTGGAGGCAAGTTCCCGCTGGGAGGCCGCGTCGTACAATTCCATGACCGTGTCCAGGGCGTCTCCGGTGGTTTCTATTACCAGCCTGCCGTCCCTGCCCGGCGTCAACAAAAAGAAATCCGCGTCGTTTTCGGTGTGAATCGTGCGGTTTATCACCGGACCGCCGCCGCCTTCGGCTATTTCCACGGCCAGGGGATTTTCAAAGCTGTCCGTTTCGTAGCTGTCCCGGGAAACCGAAGACCCGCCCCGGGAAGAGGACGCGCCCCCGGAAAGCATTTCAACAAGATAATCGTCAGGCTCAAAATCCGAATGAAAACTTGCCGCGATTGAGCGATCGCCGGAACGGATAAGCCGGGTATACACCCGGATAACGTTGGCGGCTTCCACGATTTCGCCGGAAAGCGTCCAGTCCGCGGCCCCCTCGGCGACCAGCACAAAGGACCGACCCGGAAGGTTGGTCAATTCCTCCGCAAGCTGGGCGGCCCAGTAGGAACTGAAGGCCGTTGCCGAATCGTGGTAGGTCCATAAATTAACGGCGGCCTTCTGATTTTCCCCGGTGGGAAGTTTTTTGCCAATGTCGGCGGCGAGAGTTTTTACCGCCTCGTCCAACTGAGCAACCGGATTTGCGGTATTCTGTCCATACGAAAGGGACAGCGCAAGGAAAAAGAACAAAAAGGGCAATAAACGTTTGGTCATTATTCCTCCAAAGGCGAACGAACTATTGGTATAATACCGGACAAGAGCCCGGTCTTACAAGCAAGCAAGCACGGCAAGGCCGTCCGGGGTTGAAATTGCCGTATCCTTGACAATGGTATCAAAATATAGTACCATGAAGATATGAATTCAAAGCAGAGAAAGACCTTTGAATTGATATTTAAGGAACCCATACCACCCGGTATCGCATGGTCGGACATCGAGAGCCTTTTGTCAGCCCTGGGCGCCGAGCTTTCGGAGGGGTCGGGGTCGAGATTGCGGGTAAAACTGAACGGCGTCCGCGCTGTTTTTCACCGTCCGCATCCCCAAAGGACAACCGATAAGGGAGCCGTCGGTTCCGTACGAAGATTTTTGGAAAACGCGGGGATTACATAATGGAATACAAGGGATACATGGGCATTGTCGAATATGACGATGACGCGAAGCTGTTTCATGGGGATGTTATAAACACCCGGGATGTGATCACCTTCCAGGGAACCACGGTTGAGGAAATCGAAAGGGCCTTTAGGGAATCGGTTGACGACTACCTGGCATGGTGCGGAGAAGAAGGAACGGAACCGGAAAGGCCCTATTCGGGAAAGTTCAACCTGCGCCTGCCGCCGGAATTACATAAGGAAGTGGCGATACGGGCGAAAAAACTTAAAATGTCCATCAACAGTTTTGTTGAAAAGGCCCTCACCGACGAAATCACCGCCATGCGCTGACACAAACCCTTTCACGAGAGGACGCCCGGGCCGGCAACAAAAACCCCGTCCCCCTGTTCATTTTCTGTTCAATACCTCTACCATGGCCCGCCGGTTTTTGTATTTAACCAGGTATTGGGCTTTCATGTCCGCCGTTACCGCGCCGCCGCCGGGTATTTTTTTCATCTTTTTGAACACACTGACGATGCGTTCATAACAGGTGCGGCCCGTATTGTTTTCCGCGTAGTGATCGACGGCCTTCCTGAAAAGGGCGAGGGTCTTTTCGGGAAAGGCGGCGGCAAAGAACCGGTGGTACTTCTCCATGGTTTCCACGGAAAGGTGCAGGCCGATATACTCCAGCAGCCGTTCCGCCATTCCTTCGGCGGCCAAAAGATCCGCCCCGGGATGGTTCGCCAAAAAACTTCTTTTGACATCGTAATGCCGAAGGAGTTCCTCAAACTTTTCCGGCCATTCCCCGGGGCTAAAGGCGGATTTGTATATGCGGTAATATTGCTCGCTAAACTGATCTTCGATAAATGAATAGGAAACGCTGCGGATGACAGGAATATCCTGTTCCGCCTGGGCGATTTGCAGAAGATATTCATCCCATGTTTTAGAATGATAGCTGTCCTGCCGCCGGTTAATATAATCTGAAATGAGTTTTTTTGCTTCGGAAAATTTCTTTTGGGTAATCCGCTGTTCAACCACATTCCGGCGGAAACTGTCTATCTGTATGTTGTCTTCCACACATTTCCACGCCTTTTTGGGCTGATGGCGGCGGTGGTAAAAATCTATCATCCGGTTAAGAATTTTTTCCGCCTCATAGGAACTTTTGTCCTGAATCTGGCCGAGTAATTGTTCCTGCAATTCAATAAAGGCTTCGGGGTTTATCTCCTTCGACAATGTCATAAGCAGGTCGTTAAAACAATCCGCCATATCGAGGTCCGCATATTTTTCCTTTGACATTTCTTTCATGCAATAGTCGTAGATGTCCCTGGCGTTCACCCGCGGGTCCGCGGCGGCCTTCTTCAGAATTTCAAAGGGATGGGACTGGTAGGTTTCGGGGATCCAGCCGATGAAATCATCATCCACGGTTTCCCGCAGCCAATGGGCAAATTCTTCGATATAGGCCTGGGCAATCAGCACCGCTTCCTGGGGCTTTTTGTCCTTAAGGTACTGTTCCGCTTTTTCGGCCCATTTATCCAAAACATCGATATAAAACTCGTTTTCATCATAGTAATCGTCATCACTGGGCTCGATATCCGCCAGCTCCGTGCGTATTATGGGGATGTACTTGTTGCCCCCTTCGTTCTTAATTTTTTCCGAAAACTCAAGGAAAACGGCGTTGGTCAGGTCGGGGTTGTACTTTATCAGCCGGGCCGTAAAATTGTACAACTCCTCGTGGGTAAGCTGTTTGAGCAGCTCCTCCGCGTCCGGCATCCGGAGTTCCCCGTCCTTCCGGCCTTTCTGTGCCCCGGCGTTTTTCGCTATCCTTTCGGCAATGGCCGCCTCGACCATGGCGATATGCTTGCAGGGATAATAATCGCTGGGGCATGAACAGGAAAAATCGCCCCGGGTTTTTCCATCGGTAGCTATCTTTATGGTATACACCCCGTAATTGCCCTGGTATTTCGCCCGCCAGCGGTTGGGGGATGTTTCCCGCAGATCGATAATATCGTTCCTGGACATAGCGGCCTCCGTTTGCGGAATGTG
>JAISEB010000188.1 GCA_031264395.1 Treponema sp.
CGCCGGTAAACGCGGAGGCTTCTAGGCGGCCTTTCGGGGGCTTGTGCCGGCCGGCTTTTTCCATCTTCTTGAAAGGTTCTTTATGAAATTACCGGCGGGCAGTTCAAAACAGTAAAAGCTGGCTATGCTTGCCGCGAGAACCGCCGCGAAAATTATTGTGAATCTTGCGGCGGGATGTACGCTTTCCAGATCCAGATGAAACACACGTTTTACTGCGGCGGGTACCGGGCTTAACATTATGGAATGCAGCATATAAAACCCGAAACTTATTTTGCCCAGAAACACGAAAGGTTTAAGCGACAATAGTTTTGAGATGATTCCTTCCCCGAACGGCTGCGCGAAGCCCAGAACAAGCAGCGCCATGGGTATCCAGTAGTAGCTTCCGATTCTGTACACAGGCGAAATCCTGTCTGCCGCCATCACCATTATGACAAGAAGGCATACCGGCGCAATCTCGGTAACGGAAGGAAGGAATTTCCGGTGAACCGCGCTTTCCCTGTTTTCCGCGCCGGATGTAATGCGCCGCCATATACGGAA
This sequence comes from Treponema sp., assembly GCA_031264395.1. Lineage (GTDB taxonomy): Bacteria > Spirochaetota > Spirochaetia > Treponematales > Breznakiellaceae > JAIROE01. The sequence continues at coordinate 538 of JAISEB010000188.1, forward strand.
CATCAGCATTCCCCAGATAAATTCAAGTATTCTTACAAGCGGGTTTATGTAAAAAACCGTGAGAACATACTGTCCGGGGAGGAGGAAGATCGCCGTAAAATACGCCGCCAGCGCCACAAGGCCCGCCGCAGCCTTTATTTTGATTCCGCGCCCGTTAAAGACGCGGAGTAACAGGGGGAACATGAGATAAAAGAACATCTCGTCCGAAATGCTCCATGAAACAATGTTAAACGAAAGATTATATGACGAGTCGGGGATAAAACTTTGCAGCAGGGTTATGTTGAAAAACATCCTGAGCCATGACAACGCGACCGCGTCCCCGGCCGCAAGGGAATTTCTAATCAGCAGGGCCAGCGATAAAAGAAACGTTGCAAGATGCAGGGGGTATATCCGCGCGAAGCGCGCCAGGAAGAATTCTCCCAGCGATGTTTTCTTTTCCGCTATTCTGTTTCCGTACGTATAGGAAAGTATGAATCCGCTCAGCATAAAGAAAAATTCAACCCCGATGATCCCTTCGAGAAAAATAACCTTTTCCCCTGTTGAATCTGTTGAATAATGGCATAAAAAAACCAGTATGGCAAAAACAAAGCGCAGCGAGGTAAGGGGTTTTATTTCCGGCCGGCGGCCGTCTGCCCGGTTTGACATCATGAACCTCCGTCTATCCTGCCAGGAGATGTTCGGCCAGCGTCTTCACCCCTATCATTACAAGGATGATCCCCCCGGCCGTCTCCGCCCATTTTTCAAACAGAAAGCCGATGCGCCGCCCAAAGGCAAAACCGGCAAGGCAGACAAAAAAAGTGATGATCCCGATAAGGGCGGCCCTTCCCCAGATGCCGCTCTGCATGATGCTGAGGGAAACGCCTACCGCAAGCGCGTCTATGCTGGTGGCAAGAGAAAGGGCAAGCAGGGCGGCGGGGCTTCTTATGTCCGAGGTGTTTTTTTCGCCGCAAAAACGCCCGCCGCCTGAATTTTCTCCGCCGCCCTTTTTTGTTTTTCCCCCGTCTTTGTGCGCCCCGAAGATCATCTTTCCGCCGGTAAAGACAAGAAGGAAGAAAGCTATCCAGTGGTCAAAGGCGCCGATGTACCGCGCGAAGGCGCCGCCCAGAAACCATCCGGAGACCGGCATGATAAACTGGAAGATCCCGAAGGAAAGGCTTGCCCGTACCGCGTAAAAGGGTTTTAGATCCCGTATGCAGATGCCGGAACTGACCGATACGGCAAAGGCGTCCATGGAAAGGGCAAGCCCTATAAGGCAAATTTCCAGCATTGGTTCAGCCGAAGGCGCGCGGCGCGCACAGGATTTTGACAAGGTACAGATCCATAAGCACGGCTTCAAGGCCCGCTCCGCCCCGGCGGGCAAGAATGTCGTATTCGGCGGTAAGCGCAAGGCACAGGTCAACGGCCGCCCCGCCGTAGCGTTTTGCCGCCTCGGCATAATCGGCGCGGGCCTTGGGCGCCGCCAGCCCCATTCTGCGGAATTCCGCTTCGCCGGCCCCGCCCCCGCTTGTCAGGGCAAGGTAGTCCCGGAGTTTACGGAAGCACCATGCAAGGCCCGCGAGGATGGCGGGGGGGCTTTCCTTTGCCGCGAGGAGGGTGTGGAGCGATTCAAGGCTCCTTGCCAGGTCTCCCCGCGCAATGCGTGAAAAAAGGATGAACGCCGATTCTTCCCTTGTGTGCGAAAGCCATTCTTCGGCCATTGCCGCGTTAAGGGTATCCCCCGGCTGTTTCGCCATGAAAAGGCAGATCCGTGAACATTCGGACCGCAGGGCGGCGGTGTTGTTTTCCACCATTTCAAGAATGGTTGCCGCCGCCTCCTCTTCCACACGGTATCCCTGTCGGCGGAAAAAGGAGTGTATCCATTCGGTCTTCTCGTTTTCAAAGAGTTCCCAGAAGATCTGTTTACCCCGTCCCGAGGCGTCTTCAAGGGACTTCGCAAGGCGCGTCTCGGCGGAGACGAGTACCGCGGCGGTAAGGGGGGGAAGGGACGCAAGGACAGGCGCGAGGATCTCCGCTTCGTTTTTTTTAAGGGCGCCTGAGTTTTTTATGAAGAAGAGCCTCTTTTCGGCAAAGAGCGAGCCGTTGCGAAGGGCGTCGCATATTTCACTGGCGGAAGTTTCTCCCGCGTAATACGAAAATTCTTCCAGAGCCGACGGGGGCGCTTCCGCCGCGAGTTTTTTGCGAAGTTCCACTATCGCCTCTTCCTTTCTGCCCAGTTCCGGCCCCAGAAAGAGGTAACAGCCCCACGGAACGGCCTTTCCCATCAATAAGACCTGAAGAGGCGGGCGAGCCTTCCCAGAACCCGGACGTTCTGGCTGTAGATAGGCTTGTACGCCGGATTTTCCGGCTGAAGCCGTATCCTGTTGCTTTCCCTGAAAAACCGTTTCAGCGTTACCGCATCGTCCACCACCGCCACGACGATTTCCCCGTTGTCGGGGCTTTCCAGCCGTTCGGCAACCGCCAGGTCTCCGTCCATGATGCCCGCGCCGGACATGGAATCTCCCCGTACATTGACCGCGAAGTAATTCTGGTTTCTTTTCAGCATGGATCTGGGCAGGGAAATGGATTCGTTCCCGCTATTCTCCGCCAGAACAGGCTGGCCCGCGGGCACGTTTCCCAATAGCGGAACCTGTACAAAATCTTCTATCTTTTCGTCTTCGCCGCTTCGGACCAGTTCCATGGTCCTTGACCTTCTGCCGGCCTGTTTAAGGCGGCCCTTCTTCTTCAGCGCCGAAATATGATCGTGCGCCGCCTTTACCGATACTGAAAAATAATCCGCTATCTCCCGTATGGTCGGAGGATATGTGTGAGCTCCGTAGTACTCCGCGATGAACGACAACACTTCATTTTGACGCTGTGTAAGTTCTTTCACCGTTCTTCCCTTTCGCTGTGGACCGCGCCGTCTACGGCTATTTTATATTTTTTTAGTTTGGCGTGAAGGTTGCTCGGATAGACGCCGATTGCCTCCGCCGTTCTGGATATTATACCATTGTTTCTGGAAAGTTGGAACTCCAGATAGCACTTTTCGAAAGATTCCCGCGCGCCTGTCAAATTCATGTCCATGATACTCCCGGGAAGAAAGAAATCCGCCCCTTCCGGCTTCCGCGCCGGGGCGCTTCCGCCGAAGGCTTCGGGATTTTTGCGGAGCAGGTCCCTGGCCCTTTCGGCGTCCAGGGTATCGCCGTTCCGGTACATGACGGATATCCGCTCCGCCAGGTTGCGCAGTTCCCGTACATTGCCCGGCCAGGGATGGGCTTCCAGCAGCTTTACGGCTCCTTCTTCAAGGACCAGATCCGGAAGATTGAGGCTTTTGAGGAAATGGCTGAGAAGGAGGATGATGTCGTCCGGCCGCTCGCGAAGGGGGGGGATGCGTATGGGGATCACGTTAAGGCGAAAAAAAAGATCCTCGCGGAAACGGCCCGCGCCGCATTCGGCGGCAAGATCCTTGTTGGAAGCCGCCAGGATGCGCACGTCGGCATGTATGGTTTTTTCCCCGCCTACCCGTTCTATTTTTTGCTCCTGTATGGCCCGTAGCACCTTTGCCTGCGCGGAAAGGGACATGTCGCCTATCTCGTCAAGGAACAACGTTCCGCCTGAGGCCTGTTCAAAACGGCCCTTTCTGGAAGACGCCGCCCCGGTAAAGGCCCCCCTTTCATGGCCGAAGAGTTCGCTTTCTATGAGGGTTTCGGGAATGGCGGCGCAGTTCACTTCCACAAACGCCTTTCCTGCGCGGGAAGATCCGTTGTGGACGGCCCTTGCGACAAGTTCCTTGCCCGAGCCGTTTTCCCCGGTGATAAGAATACGGGCGTCGCTCGCGGCCGCCTGCCTGATCAGGGCGCGGACCGCCTCTATCCCGTCGCTTGTGCCTATTATCTCTTCCGAAAAGCGGAAGTTCTTTTTAAGGTCCCGGTTTTCTTCGCGCAGGCTGTGCATGGCAAGGGCGTTGCGGCATACCGTTAGTACCTTGTCAAGGGAAAGGGGCTTTTCCAGAAAATCGAAGGCTCCAAGTTTTACCGCCCGCACCGCCATGTCCACATTGGCGTGGCCCGAGATCATCGCCACTTCAACGCCGGGCCATTCCGTCCGTATTGTTTCAAGGGCCTCCATGCCGCCGAGCAGGGGGAGCAGGACGTCAAGAAAAACAAGGCTGATCTGTTCGGACGCAAGGACTTCAAGGCCCATGACGGCGTCCTCCGATGTATAGACCCGGTATCCCTCGTCTTCCAGAATGGAAGCAAGCGTGCGGCGTATCCCAGGCTCGTCATCTATAATCAGAATACCGGTCATTGTCCTGAATCGGTTCCTCCGCCTTCTTCAATGGGAAGATCAATGAAGAAAGTGGCGCCCGTTCCCTCCCTGGAATCAAACCAGATGGCCCCGCCATGATCGCCGATAATCCGCTCTACAATGGGAAGCCCCAGTCCCGTTCCGGACTCTTTGGTGGTGTAGTACGGTGTGAAGACAAGGGAACTTTCTTCCGCCGAAATTCCCTTTCCCGTATCTTTAATGCTTAATCTACAATACCGGGTCTCGCGTTTTTTGACAAGGTCGGTGCGCAGTTCTATGACCCCCTTGCCGTTCATGGCGTCTATGGCGTTGATGACAAGGTTGGTCAGTACCTGGGAAACGCGGTGCTGATCCATCTTTACAAGAATGCCGCCGTCCATGTATTCCGTATCAAAGCGCACCCCCGGGTAGGACACGGTGTAGGGGGCCGTGATCGCCTCCGCCGCTTCCCTGATGCGGGTCCAGGTTCCCGAAGGCTCCATCGGCTTGGAAAGGGTGCGGAATTCGGTTAACAGGGTGGAAAGCCCTTCGGTTTCCTGGATGATGGCCAGCATGGAACTTTCGAGGATTTCACCGATGCGCCCGGGATCGCCCCTCCAGCGGCGCAGGACCCGTTCCGCCGACAGCTTGATGGGGGTAAGGGGATTTTTGATCTCGTGGGCAAGCTGCTGCGCCATGTTCTGCCAGATGGTGATTTTTTCCGCCTTGAAAAGGGCCTCCCTTGATTTTTCCAGATCATGCACCATGGAGTTGAAGGAACGGATAAGGAGACCCAGTTCGTCTCCCCGGCGGGCGAGTATCTGTATGGAAAAATCACCTTCCGCCACGCGCCGCGTCGCCTCGGTCAGTTCCACGATGGGGGCGGTAACCCGCCGCGTAAATGAAATGGCGATGATGATGGTCATAAGGAGGCTGGGGAAGAAGAACACCCCGTAAAAAAAGATCATGAGCCTCCGGTAATTGATCCTGAGGGAATCGATGATCTCGAAGTGCGCCTTTTCGTTCTGCATGGCTTCCATGCCCCGGTCAAAGTCTTCCCCAATAGCGTAACTGACGACGCGGACGGTATCTTCGCCGCGGATCGCGTAACGTATGAGGCCGCGGTCCCGGGGCAGCTCCCTGGGGACAAAGCCGCTGTAAAGGGGGGGCGGGGCCGCAAGCCGCCTTGATTCCTCCCCCGCAAAGGAGAGGCTCTTCCACACGCCGTTTTCGTCTTCCCGGAATTCCTCCAGCGCCGCTATGCCGGGGGGAAGGGGCGGGACGCCGGCGGGCTCTTTTCCGGCCGCGCCTGCCGCCGCGTCGTCCGGTACAAGGTACGGGGAAAGATCGGCGCCGCGGATCATCGTTTCAAACCGTTCGCTGTGAAGCGAATAATTTTCCACCGCGAAACTTTCCGCGGCACCCATGGCGGCGCCCGTGTCTATGCCCCGCCAGAACCGGATCAGCTCCCTTATCCCCAGGTTTGTGATGAGGGTCACGGGCGCCGCGGCAAATACGAC
>JAISEB010000208.1 GCA_031264395.1 Treponema sp.
TTCCGCGCCATGCCGAATCTGGAGGTGATAGTGCCGGCGGACAACCGGCAGGCTGTCCTGGCCTTGGAATACGCTGTCGCCCAAAAGGGGCCGGTCTACATCCGGCTCAACCGGAACGCGGTGCCCCTGCTGCCCGAGGCTTTCCCCTCCCCCGCCGAGTTCGCAAAGCGGGAGCCTCTTCTCCTGCGGAAAGGCTACGGAGTGACCATCGCGGCGGGGGGGATCACCGCATCTATCGCCCTGGAGGCGGCGGAGATTCTTACCAGGGCCGGGATAGACGCGGAAGTTCTTTCGGTTCCCTTCGTAAAACCCGCCCCGGGGAAAGGTCTTGAAGACTCGGTGCGTAAAACGGGAAAACTCGTTACCGTGGAGGAACATAACATTCCGGCCGGGTTTGGCAGCGCCTGTCTTGAGGATCTTTCCCGCAAGGGGCCGTCCGCAGGGCTGCGTTTCGACTGGCTTCCCATCGGCATAGAGGATCGTTTCGGCGAAAGCGGCTCTTACGAGGAGGTCCTGGAGTTTTTCGGCCTGTCCCCCCGGGCCATCGCCGCCAGGGTGAGAAAGTTTGTAAAACATTGAAGTCGGATTGCCGGTTTTTGCACTTGACACCTTCCCGTTTAGTCATAAGTATTTTGACTAAGAATGGAGTATTTTCGGGCCAATCAGCCTTGGAAATGGCTCAAATTCGCTAATTGAGGAGGATCTATGAATCACATGACGAACCGGCTGCGGGTACTTGCCGTCCTGGCCCTTGTCCTGGCGCTGGGGAACCCGGTCTTCGCGGGAGGAGGCAGACAGCCTTCCTCGTCTTCACCCTCAGGCAACACCTCGGATGTTTCAGGAAAACTGATGATCTACACGTCCATCTACGAGGATGTTATCGAAGCTCTGGACGAGGCGCTTGAGAAGAAATTCCCCAACGCCGACATTCAGTTCTTTTACGGCGGAACCGGAAACCTTCAGGCGAAAATAGCCGCGGAGATGGACGCGGGCAAACTTGGCTGCGACCTGCTTCTGGTTGCCGAACCTTCGTACTCTCTGGAACTCAAGGAAAGGGGCCTGCTCCATCCCTACATTTCTCCCTACGCGGACCGGCTTGCCTTCGACTACGACAAGGAAGGGTACTGGTACCCCGTACGGATCTGCAACATGGTTCTGGCGTACAACCCGGAAAAGGTAGCCAAGAATACCATTCCCAATTCCCTGCGGGACTTTGCCTTCGATTCCAGCGTCAGGGGTCTTATCTCCATGGGGAATCCCCTTACTTCGGGAACCACTATGGCGGCGGTTACCGCGCTGCGGGACAAGTACGGTTATGAGTACTTCCAGGGCCTGGGGAACCAGGGGGTAAAGGTTGAGTCGGGATCGGTAGCCCTGACCAAGCTCCAGACCGGCGAATGTAAGGTAATCATGATCCTGGAAGAGTCCATCCTTAAAGTGCGCGAAGAGGATGATTCCAAACTGGAGGTGATCTATCCTACCGACGGTACCATTATTATCCCTTCAACCGTTATGACCGTAGCCGATCAGTGGAACGCCAACAAGAACACTAAACTTGCCGAGGCGATTACCGACTGGCTCCTTTCCGACGAGGGCCAGGAAAACATTGTTAAGGGCTGGATGCACTCGCCGATTAAGAATTTCTCCAAACTGCCTTACGACGGTATTCCCACCACCCAGATTATGGCGAATCAGATTCCGGTAAACTGGGAGAATGTATACCGCCAGCGGGAAGAGATCAGAACCAGATTTGAAGAATACGTAACCAGGAGATAAGGAGGGAAACTCCGGAGCCTGTGGGGAGGAGATATGTCCGATAACGCGCTTTTCCTGAAACAGCAGCCAAGGTTCTACTTCGATATTAAATGGGTTGTCATCGGCGCCATCGCGCTGTTTATGCTGGTTTTCCAGGTTTTCCCCCTGCTGTACCTGATTTTCCGGGCCCTGTTCTCCACAGGCGGTCTCTCTATCGGCGCGTTTAAGCGAGTCTATTCCTATCCCCTGAACTGGGACGCCCTTAAAAACACGGTGATCAGCGCGGGGTTCTCCATGGTTTTCGGGATTATCATCGCCTTTCCCCTTGCCTGGCTGGTGGGTAGAACCAACCTCTACGGCAAGAAGTTCTTCCGCACCCTCTTCGTAATGACCTATATGGTTCCCCCCTATGTAGGGGCTATGGCGTGGCTGCGGCTCCTTAACCCCACGGTGGGGAACCTCAACGTATTTCTGATGAACCTTTTCCGTTTGGGTAAGGCGCCTTTTGACATTTACACCCTGGGGGGTCTTATCTGGGTGCTGACCACTTTTTACTATCCCTACGCCTTCATCACTATTTCCCGGGCAATGGAAAAAATGGACCCCTCCCTGGAAGAAGCGTCCCGCATCTCAGGGGCCTCTCCAATCAAAACCCTGTTAACCGTTACCATGCCCATGATGGCGCCCAGCATTGTCGCGGCGGCCCTGCTGGTTTTTGTGTCCGCAGCTTCCTGTTACGGCATCCCCTCCATCATCGGGGCGCCGGGCCAGGTTCACACGGTAACCACCCGGATCATCGACTTCGTGTATATCGGCTCCCAGGAAGGGTTGACCGATGCCACTACCCTTGCGGTGTTTCTTATGGTGATAGCGAATCTGGTGCTCTATATCTCCACGTTTGTGGTGGGGAAAAAACAGTACATCACCGTCTCGGGCAAATCGGTAAAACCCAACATCGTCGATCTGGGAAGGTGGCGGCTCCTCATTACCCTTGGGGTCTGCGCCTTTGCCTTTATCATAGTTATTCTGCCCTTCCTTACCGTGGCGGTAACTTCGCTCATGGTAAATCTGGGTAACCCCTTTGGCCCCGGTAATATCACGTTCCGGTACTGGGAACGGATCTTTACCCGGAAAGCTATCCTTTCCTCCGCGTGGAACAGCCTGTTTTCCGCCTCCGCCGCGGCTACCTTCGGCATATTTATTTCCTGTGTTATGGCCTACCTTCTTATGCGTACCAACACCAAGGGCAGACATATCCCCGACTTCCTTATCACTGTGGGAAGCGGTACGCCCAGCGTAGTTATCGCCCTTGCCCTTATCATGACCATGTCCGGCCGTTTCGGGATCAACATCTACAACACTTTAACTATCATGATCATCGCCTATATGATTAAATACCTGCTCATGGGTATGCGGACGGTGGTATCCGCCATGAGCCAGATCCATCCTTCGCTGGAAGAAGCGTCCCAGATTTCGGGGGCCGGCTGGCTTAGGGTTTTCAAGGATATTACTATCCCCCTTATCGGGCCCTCGGTGGTGGCGGGCTGGTTCCTTATCTTCATGCCCTCGTTCTACGAGCTGACCATGTCCATCCTGCTCTACTCGACCAATACCAAGACCCTGGGCTACGAGCTCTTTACCTATCAGACTTACCACAGCCAGCAGACCGCTTCCGCCCTGGCAACAGCGATTCTGTTTATAGTTATCCTGGTGAACTGGCTGCTCAATAAACTAACCGGGGGAGATTTCTCTATTTAGTGTCTGTCCACAAAGTCGGTTACTTTGTGGACAGACCTTGCATTTTTTCGCCTAAAGGCTGCAAAAATGCGTTTTTTAAGGAAGTCTGTCCATAATGTGTCTACATTATGGACAGACACTATTTAGCGATATCTATGACGCAGGTGCGGATCATGGTATAATGGGTACAGGCGGCTGGACATCAAGGAGGCGCGGTTATGGTGAAGATTTTGAAGGGAGACAGGATAATCCTGGGTACCTGTTACTATCCCGAGCACTGGGACAAAAGTCTCTGGAAAGACGATCTTTTTCGCATGAAAAAAAACGGCATAGAGGTCATTAGAATAGCCGAGTTTGCGTGGAACAAAATCGAGCCGAGGGAAGGCGATTTTACCTTTGATTTTTTTGACCGTTTTCTTGAACTGGCCCTGGAGGCGGACATGAGCGTCATCTTCGCCACGCCGACGGCAACCCCGCCGGCATGGCTTTCGGACCAGTACCCCGAAGTATTAAACGCCCGCATGGACGGCGTGCTTTTGCGCCACGGCGGGCGGCGTCATTACAACTACAATTCCCCCGTGTACCGCCGCTTTACCGAAAGAATAGTTGAAAAAACGGCGCAACATTACGGGCCGCATCCGGCCGTCACAGGCTGGCAGATTGACAACGAGCTGAACTGTGAAACCAGCGAATTTTATTCCGAAAGCGACACTACCGCCTTCCGCGAATTCCTTAAAAATAAATACGGCTCCCTTGACGCGCTCAACGAGGCATGGGGAACGGTGTTCTGGAACCAGACCTACACCGCCTGGGCCGAAATCCACGTTCCCCAAACGGTACTGTGCAATTCGGCTAATCCCCACAGGACGCTTGACTATATCCGTTTTGTGTCGGACAGCGCGTGCGGCTTTGCGAAACTGCAAAGCGACATAGTGCGCAAGTATCTTAAAAGCGGCGATTTTATTACAACCAACGGCATCTTCCCCAACCTTGACAGCCACCGCATGTGCGATGAAAGCCTTGATTTTATTACCTACGATTCGTATCCCAATATGGCCTACGAGCTTGACAGGAACCCGGGCGGAGCCGGCCGGGAAGAACAAAGGGAGGATCTGGGCGACAGGGAATGGAGCCGCAATCTGGCAAGGGCGCGGTCTGTTTCGCGCGCGTTCGGCGTCATGGAGCAGCAGTCCGGCCCCGGCGGCTGGACCACCCGCATGGAAAGCCCGGCCCCGCAGCCGGGACAGATGACGCTGTGGACCATGCAGAGCATAGCCCACGGCGCAGACTACGTGGGTTATTTCCGCTGGAGAACCTGCTGCATGGGCACGGAAATTTACTGGCACGGCATCCTCGATTATTCCAACCGCGACACAAGGCGGCTCGCGGAACTCGGCGATATTCGTGAAAAAACGGGCCTTATTTCCGCCGCGGCGGGTTCCCGGTACAGGGCGTCGTTTGCCGTGCTGACCGATTACGACAACGTGTGGGACGCCGGGCTTGACGTATGGCACGGGCGGATTCACCGCGAAAGCGAAGCGGGCATTTTCCGGGCCGCCCAGATCCTTCATTCGCCCATGGATTACGTATACCTCCGGGACCCCGTTCAACTAAAGGATCTTGCGGAGTACCCCGTTCTTTTTTATCCCCATCCGGTTATCGCGACGGAAGAGCGCGCCGCCCTGCTCGCGGAGTACGCCGCCGCGGGCGGAACACTGGTGCTGGGCGCGAGGGCGGGCATGAAGGACGCCTCGGGCAAATGCCCCATGACAAAACTCCCCGGAGTTTTCCGCGATCTTTCGGGAACCGATGTCACCGACTACACCCTTACCGGGCCCGGCCGCCCTGTCACCGCGGACTGGGGCGGCGATGAAATTGAGGTTCCGGTTTTTAACGACATTCTGGAACCGCTTGCGGGCGGGGCGGAGGTTCTGGCGTCCTATACAAAGGGATGGTACTCGGGAAAGGCGGCGCTCATCGTCAACAAGTACGGGAAGGGCAGCGTTTATTATTTCGGCGGAGCCTTTTCCCGCGCGGCCGCCTCGGTTTTCCTTAAAAAACTCAACCTTGCCGAACCGTACCGCGACACCGTGGATCTTCCCGAAAACTGCGAAATCGCCGTAAGGGAAAAAGGAAACGCGCGCTTTTTCTTTATCCTCAATTATTCGCCCGAACCCGCCGTCATCACATTAAAAAAGGAACTGCGGGATCTTTACCGGGGCGAAACGGTTTCGGGGAAGGCGGAGCTTCCCCCCTTCGGCACGGCGGTTTTCGAAAGCTGACGCCGCGTTTGGTCCGGCAGACCGGCGCAGGGGGTTCTATTCGGCGATGCGCTCCTCGTCCGCTTCGCCGTAGCTTTCAATATGATCGCAGATGTTTTCAAGGCCCCTTTCCCTTCGCATCAGTTCACCCAGCGCCGCGGCGTTTTTCCTGTATTGGGGATTGGTCAGAAGATCCGTGACCCGGCGGGCGAGGCGCTTTTTTGAGACGCCCGACATTTTGACGCCGGGCGGGCCCGCGCCCAGAGCGTTGATCCTTTCCCCCCAGTAAAACTGATCGAGAAGCAGGGGCACGACCATCTGCGGCTTGCCGGCGCGGGACGCGCTGTGCGTGGTTCCCGAGCCCCCGTGGTGGATGATCGCCGTAACATGGGGAAAAATGAGGCGGTGGGGAACGGCGCTGTCAAGAAGAAAAAGATCCTCGCTTGCCGGAAGACGCGCGCCGACTTCCCACCAGCCGCAGCCGACCACAAGCCTGTAGCCATTCTCCCCGCAAATGTCGAAAAGCCAGGCCGCGAACCTGTCCCTTTTTCCGGCGTTGCAGCTTCCCAGCGTAAAAAAGATCACGGGCCTTTCATCCTTTTTTATGAAGGAAAGACATTCTTCGTACGCCTTTTTCTTGTAGGGGAACGTATCGTTAAAGCAGTAGCCCCCTATTTCCCAGCGGTATTTCCACTGGGGATCGGTATTGCCCAGGTACTTCGAATACATGAGGTAATTATCCGCGACGGAGGGGGCGTGATCCGCCTGATCTGCAATGGGCTCCATGCCAAGGGCGGCGCGATGGCGGTTGATGATCTTCTTCACCATGAAGTTGAGTCCCAGGTTAAGAAGCGCCCAGAGGAAGGCGGGCCTGAAAACAGGATGCGGCTTTGACCAGGGAAAGACGGGCGGCGGTATGACGCGGCCGGGAATAAAGGGGCCGTAGGCGGTGCGGATCAGCGGCTTGCCGCAGTACTCGGCAATGCTGGCCGCCGCGAACTCGGTGTTGGCCGCGACGAGGATGTCGTTTTGGCGGAGAAGGGGGACGATCTCCCTGAACTGGCTGTCAATGACGCGCCGCGTCCATTCGAGGAGGTTTTTGGTATCGGGCACATCCCCCATCATGCCTTCAATGTCGTCAAACGCCTGAAGAACATGGTTCACCCCGGCGTCCCGCGCTTCCTTTTCAAAAATGCCGGGCAGGCTCAGGGTAACGTCATGGCCGCGTTTTTCAAGCTCCCCGGCAAGCCCCAGGTACGGGTAGATGTCGCCCTGGGAACCCCTTACAACAAGCAGTATTTTCACGCGGCGCCCTTTGAAACGCCTTTTCCCGGCGCCCCGCCCGCTTCCTCAAGCAGGGCCCTGTCCACATGGTATTTATCTTCAAGCTCCCGCAACAATTCCTCGCTTGTTTCGACAGTCCTTCCGGCGGAAAGTTTCTTTGTTTCCCTGTTGCTCTTCACAAGGAGGGAAAGCATCTTTCCGGGATTAAAGGTGATGGAACTCATGATCCAGCAGCCGTGGGTGCACCAGCAGTTCGCCTTGTAGCCGTGGCCTATGGCGCCGGTCTCCTTCTTCATCGCCTCGCTTGACATGATCTTTTGAACGTCGCAGCCGTAATCCTTGACATTGCCAATGGGCTCCCTGAGTTCGCAGGCGCGGAAGCGGCCGTCGTAATCTATGACCAGCGTGGTTTCCCCGGCGGTACAGTCCATGTTCCAGGGGGCCGGTTTTTCAAGATTTGCCGCCCTGATGTTGTACATGGCCCGCATGAGCCCGACATAAAAGAACTTGGTAAGCCCGCGGCCTATGAAATTCATCCCTTCTCCTATGCGTCTGGCGTAAAGAAGGTAATAGGGGGCGATGCGGTCCTGAATTTCCCTGAGGGATTTTTCGGTAAGAACCTTTACCCCGTCTTCGCGGGTAATTCCCCGGGCCGCCTCTATGGTGTGGGTGGACACGTTGAAGCGCCCGTAAACCCAGGTAACAAAATCAAGGATCTCCTGTACGTTGTATTTGGTAATGACCGTGGCGATATTCGTGATCACGTGCCCGTCGTCCCGGAAACGCTCGCCGATTTTCTTCAAAGTCCCGGCGGCCCGGTAAAAACTTGCCACGCCCCGCTGGGTGTCGTGGGTCCGGCCGAAACCGTCAAGCGATATGCTGATCGAAATATTGCAGTCGGGACAGGTTTTCCTGATACGGGAAAGCCATTCTATGATACGGTCGCCCATGATCCCGTTGGTGGGAAAGTTGAGGTCCGTGATGTGGTTGTTCCTGTAAAACATCTCGACAATTTCGGGCAGATCCTCCCGCAGGGTAGGCTCCCCGCCCGAAAGCCAGAGCCGCTTGAAATTGCCCGCCGTCTCGGAAATTTTCCTGATTTCCTCAAAGGAAAGATCTTCCGCCTTTTTTTCCATATCGTTTGCGTAAAAGCACATGGCGCACCTGGCGTTGCACTTACCCGTAGTAAAGAGGAAGATCGATTCAAGCTGCCGCTTTGAATTCAGCGAGTTAAAGGAACTTCCTCTGCGTTTTGTCTTCATTACAATTCCCCTGATCAATTGGATAGCATGTACCGCATTGCGGACAGGCTTTCATTCGTATAAAACTAAACGGGCCCGCCCGGTTCTGTCAATAGATAAACCGGACATTTTTGATGTTTTTGTCTATTTTTTAGACATTTAAGTGAAAGTTATTCAATAACTGAAATTATTGAACAACCTTATTAGTCCCCTTGCGGTCTTCCATGCCGAAGGCGAAGCGCCGTTTCGCCTCCGGCGCGCTTCAATTTTCGCCCGTATTGAGGGACAGAGCCGGGTAACGTATACTTACAGCAAGCAGGAGTAATGACAGTAAAAACAGGATTGGGGCCTCCGGGCTTTTACGCCGAGGCCATGGGCATTGCCCTGCCGGTGATGCTTCAGCAGCTTATCATGGGCATGGTTTCCCTTATCGACAACTTCATGGTCGCGGGCCTTGGCGACATCAGCATGGCCGCGGTCAATGTGGCGAACCAGATCAACTTCATCCACATTGTTATCGTCAACACGATATGCGGGGCCGGGGGGATCTACCTTGCCCAGTTCAGGGGGGCGAAAGACGAAGAGGGGATGCGCAACGCGTACCGTTTCAAGGCGGTTTTTGCCCTTGGAGCCTCGGCGCTGTGGTTTGCCCTCTGCCACCTTGTCCCCGGCGAAATGATATCGCTTATGATCATGGGAAACGCGGAGAAGGAGCGGATAATTCCCATTGGGGCGCAGTACCTGCGGCTCACGTCTTTCGCGCTTTTTCCCCTGGCCATTTCATCGTGCATAGGAAGTTCCTTCAGGGAAATCGGCCTTCCGACAATTCCCCTTGTAATATCCGCGGGGGCAACCCTTATCAACACCACAGGAAACTGGATACTCATCTACGGGAATCTGGGAGCGCCGCGCCTTGAAGTCGCCGGGGCGGCCATTGCCACGGACATAGCCCGTTTTGCCGAGGTTGCCGCCTTTCTTGTGTACGTTAACCGCCGCGCCGCCCCGTTCTACTCCGCCTTTCGCCGCCTTTTCCGCGTGGATTCACGCCTCATTACCACCATACTCGGCAAATCGGGCATGATGTTCCTTTCCGAAGCGTCGTGGATCAGTTCAGAGACAATCATGACCGCCCTGTACAACAGCCGGGGCGGGGCGGAAGTAGTCGCCGGCATGGCCGCCGGATGGACCATGGCGAATATTTTCTTCCTCCTTTTCGGCGGCATCTGGACCACCTCCACGGTGCTTGTCGGGGGAAGCCTTGGCGCGGGAAAACTTGACGAGGCGCGGAAACGGGCCGGCTGGATCAAGTCCGGATCCGTTGCCGCGGGGATCATCATAGGACTTCTGGGGGCGGCGGCCTCGACGCTGCTCATTCCCCTTGTGTTTTCAAACCTTACCCCCCAGGCGCGGAGCATAAGCCTGGGGCTCATCTACGTAATCCTCGCCTACCTTCCCCTGTGGGCCCTTCTTAACGCCATATTCGCCATATCAAGATCGGGCGGCGATACCTCCCTGGGCATGTATGTCGACGTCTCCATCAACACCCTGCTCTTTGTCCCCGGCGCCTT